>CAWVWS010000036.1:0-21585 GCA_963933905.1 uncultured Sulfitobacter sp. | reverse complement strand
TGTTGCCTGTGGCGCTCAAGGTGGTTGGCGTTGACTGGTTCGGATGGCCCACGGATATCGTGGCGCATTTGAATTTGGTCGTTGTCGGACTTTTGATTATCATATTCCTGATCGCGGAGCCGCACGGCATCAATCAGCTGTGGCGCGTGGCCAAGGAGAAATTGAGATTGTGGCCCTTCCCGCACTGATGCGGGGCGGATGCCATGAACAACCGAGGTGGGGAGAACCCCATCCAAGAAGACCAATCGGACAAAATCCAAGGGAGGAAACTACCGATGAAATATAAACTAGGTACTTTGGCCATCGCGGCTGTTATGGGCGCAAGCCCTGTTCTGGCGGACCTCGTGTTCCCATCACTTAGCTATCGCACAGGCCCATATGCGGCGGGCGGTATTCCGTTTGCTGACGGTTATGCGGATTACTTCAACATGCTCAACGAGCGTGATGGCGGTATCGGCGGCGTGATGACGCGCGTTCTGGAATGCGAGACAGGCTATAACACCGAAAAGGGTGTTGAATGCTACGAGTCCACAAAGGCCGAAGGCAGCCTCGTGTATCAGCCACTCTCCACAGGTATCACGTACCAGTTGATCCCGAAAACCACAGCTGACGGCATCCCGATGCACACCATGGGTTATGGTCGTACGTCTGCTGCGAACGGCGAAGTGTTTAGCCATACGTTCAACTATCCAGCGAACTACTGGAACGGTGCGTCTGGCGCGATCAACTATCTGTTGAGCGAGAACGGTGGCGATCTGAAGGGCAAAAAAGTTGCTCTGGTCTATCACAACTCTGCCTACGGCAAAGAGCCGATCCGCACTTTGCAGGAACTGTCGGCCAAGCACGGTTTCGAGTTCAAAGAAGTGCCAGTTGACCACCCTGGTCAGGAGCAAAAATCACAGTGGCTGCAAATCCGCCGTGACAAGCCTGACTATGTGATCATGTACGGCTGGGGCGTTATGAACCAAGTTGCGGTTCAGGAAGCAGCGAACATCCGTTTCCCGATGGAAAACTTCATCGGTATCTGGTGGTCTGGTTCCGAGAATGACGTTCTGGCGGCAGGCGATGCGGCCAACGGCTACAAAGCGTTGACGTTCCACGGTGTTGGCAACGACTTCCCTGTATTCGACGACATCAAGACGCATGTTGTCGACAAGGGAAATGCTGCTGGTGCTGGCGATCAGATCGGTACAGTCCTTTATAACCGCGGCATGTACGCGGCGATGCTGGCAGCCGAAGCTGTGAAAACAGCCCAAGCGATCCACGGCGAGATGGACATCACGCCTGCGATGATGCGCGACGGTATGGAAGCGTTGGAAATGACGGAAGCGAAGATGGCGGCCCTCGGCCTGCCGAACTTTGGTCCCGAGTTCAACGTATCTTGTGCCAACCACGGTGGTGAAGGCCTTGTTGGCATGACCCAGTGGGACGCATCCACCAAGACGTGGAGCCTCATCTCCGAGTTCTCCGTATCTGACATGGATGTGATCGGGCCGCTGATCACAGAAGATTCCGAGGCCTATGCTGCGGAAAACAACATCGAAGCTGGCTGTAAGTAAGCCGCTTTGCTCTGGCCGCTGCGTTTGCGTGGCGGCCAGAAACTTTTAGAGAATTCAAGAAGGGACTAGGTGCCATGTTGGACGCAAAACCCGCTGAGGTGCAGGTCGATAATCTGCTCGAAGTGAACAACATCGAAGTGATCTATAATCACGTGATCCTTGTCCTCAAGGGCGTGAGCCTGAACGTGCCAAAGGGCGGTATCACCGCGCTGCTGGGCGGGAATGGTGCGGGCAAGACGACGACTTTGAAAGCTATTTCAGGGTTGCTGGCCTCCGAGCGGGGCGAAGTGACCAAGGGCACGATCAAGTATCGTGGCCAGTCGATTGCAGCGCAGGACCCCGCCGAGACGGTGAAAAAGGGTGTCGTGCAGGTGATGGAAGGCCGTCACTGTTTCGAGCACTTGACGATTGAAGAGAACCTTTTGACGGGTGCCTATACGCGCACTGACGGCAAAGGTGCTACAGCGGCGGATCTGGAGATGGTGTACAACTATTTCCCGCGTCTGCGCGAGCGGCGGAAATCCCAAGCGGGCTATACTTCGGGCGGGGAGCAGCAAATGTGTGCTGTTGGTCGCGCGCTGATGAGCCGTCCCGAGACGATTCTGCTCGATGAGCCGTCGATGGGTCTGGCGCCGCAGTTGGTGGAGCAGATTTTCAATATCGTGAAAGAGATCAACGAGAAGGAAGGTGTGACGTTCCTGTTGGCCGAGCAGAACACGAACGTGGCGCTGCGGTTTGCGCACTATGGCTACATCCTTGAGAGTGG
Organism: uncultured Sulfitobacter sp.; assembly: GCA_963933905.1. GTDB lineage: Bacteria > Pseudomonadota > Alphaproteobacteria > Rhodobacterales > Rhodobacteraceae > Sulfitobacter. The sequence goes on along the minus strand of CAWVWS010000036.1, from coordinate 19,260 downwards.
TCGTGTGGTGATGGACGGTCCTGCGAAGGACCTCCGCGAGAACCAAGACGTTAAGGAATTTTATCTGGGTATGTCGGATGAGGGGCGTAAGTCGTTCCGTGATGTGCGCAGCTACCGTCGGCGCAAGCGCTGGTTGTCGTAATGGAGCCATCCGCCCATTCTGACGATCCGCATTTGGTGGATCGTGCCGGCTGGCTTCGCGCAGCGGTTATGGGTGCGAATGACGGGATTGTCTCAGTAGCGTCATTGATTGTGGGGGTTGCTGCGGCGGACCCGACACCGCGTACTGTGCTGATTGCCGGTGGTGCGGGGCTGGCGGCGGGTGCGATGTCGATGGCGGCGGGTGAGTACGTCAGCGTCTCCTCTCAGGCCGATCTGGAAAAAGCGGATATCGAGCGGGAGCGTCAGGCGCTGGTCGATGATCCTGTAGGCGAAGAGGCGGAGCTGGCCGCGACATATGTGGCGCGGGGTCTGTCGGAGGATACGGCGCGGCAAGTTGCGCGGGAGTTGACCGAAAAGGATGCTTTGGCGGCGCATGTGCGGGATGAATTGGGTTTGACGGAGGAGCAGGCGGCGCAGCCGCTGTTGGCGGCAGTGGCTTCTGCGCTCACGTTCAGTGCCTTTGCCGCGATCCCGCTGATTGCGGCGGCGGTGGCACCTGCGGCGGTGCTGATCCCTGTAGTCGTGATTGTGACGCTGATTGCGCTGTCGGGCCTTGGTGCTTTGGGAGCGATTGCGGGTGGTGCATCGATCGGGCCTGCGGCCTTACGGGTTGTGGTTTGGGGTGGCCTTGCCATGGCGGTGACTGCTGCTGTGGGGCGTTTGTTTGGCGTCGCTGTCTAAGGCGGAATTTCGATTGAAAATGATGTGGGTTGCGACCTGTGAGGAAAACGAGTGACTGATATGAGCTTTTTCGACAATCTGGAAACCCGCAGCGCAGAAAAGCGTGCCGCCGATCTGGCGCAAGCGTTGCCTGCGCAGATTGCCCGTGCCAAAGCGCTTGGCGGATATGCGGGTGCGTTGGACGGTGTTGATGCGGCTACTGTGACCAGTGTTGAGGCGCTTGCCGCGTTGCCTGTGTTGCGCAAGTCGGAGTTGGGGAAAGCGCAGGCGGCCAATGCGCCGTTTGGCGGTTTCACAACCAAACCAGCGAGCGGGTTTTCCCATGTTTTTCAGTCACCCGGTCCGATTTATGAGCCATCGTCCACTGATCCAGACTGGTGGCGGATGGGGCGTTTCCTGCATGCGATTGGCATTGGCGAGGGTGACATTGTGCACAATTGCTTTGGCTACCACCTCACCCCTGCGGGGATGATATTCGAGAGTGGTGCGCGGGCTGTTGGTGCGGCGGTGCTGCCTGCGGGAACGGGGCAGACGGAGCTTCAGGTGATTGCGGCGCGTGACATTGGAACGACGGCCTATGCGGGGACGCCTGATTACCTGAAGGTGATTCTAGAGAAGGCGGATGAGATGGGTGTGACCCTTGGGATTACCCGTGCGGCTGTTGGCGGCGGCGCATTGTTCCCAAGTTTGCGTGACTGGTATACCGCCCGGGGGATTACCTGTTTGCAGAGCTATGCGACGGCTGATCTGGGCAATATCGCCTACGAATCTCCAAGCATGGAAGGGCTCATTGTGGACGAGGGTGTGATTGTCGAGATTGTGATCCCCGGAACAGGTGATCCTGTGCCTGAGGGGGAAGTCGGCGAAGTTGTTGTGACCACGCTCAACCCCGATTATCCGCTGATCCGTTTTGCGACGGGTGATTTGAGTGCTGTGATGGCTGGCACGTCCCCTTGTGGGCGCACGAATATGCGCATCAAGGGCTGGATGGGCCGTGCGGACCAGACGACCAAGATCAAGGGGATGTTTGTACGTCCGGAACAGGTCGCGCAACTGGTTGCGGCGCATGCGGAGATCACCCGCGCGCGGGTGGTGGCGAGCCGTGAGGCCGAGCAGGATGTGATGACAGTGCGGATCGAGAGTGCGTCACCAGATGTGGAGGCCTACGCGGCCTCTGTTGCCGCTCTGCTCAAGCTCAAGGGGCGCATCGAAGTGGTCGCCCCCGACAGCCTGCCCAAAGACGGGTTGGTGATCGAGGACCAGCGGACATACGATTAAAGCTGTGGCTTTGAGGCACTTTTCATTCTGACTAAAATAATCGACATAGAGCTATGAGTGATATGACGACATCTTCCCAAGCGAAAAAACATGATGGCGCAAGGGCATTGTCCGGTGTTGCGCTGCTGGTGGCGGGAATATGTGCCTTGCCCATGCTGGCGGTGCTGGTTGCGGCGATGTCTGGCGGGACCGAGACGGTTCGACATCTGGCGGATACGGTGCTGGCTGGTTATGCGCGGACCACGCTTGCGCTGGTGCTGATGGTGGCGGCAGGGACTTTTGCCATCGGTGTGGGTGCTGCGTGGCTGGTGACGATGACGCGTTTCCCCGGTGTGCGGTTTTTCGAGGTGGGGCTGGTGCTGCCACTGGCCTTTCCCGCCTATGTGCTGGCCTATGCTTATACCCATGTCCTTGACCATCCTGGCATTGTGCAAACGGTGCTGCGCGATGTGACGGGGTGGGGGCCGCGCGATTACTGGTTCCCTGATATCCGCTCCCTTGGCGGAGCGGCGGCGATGTTGATACTGGTGCTTTATCCTTATGTTTATTTGCTGGCGCGGGCTGCATTTCTACAGCAAAGTGGGACCACATTTCTGGCGGCGCGTGCGCTGGGATCGTCACCGTGGGTCGCGTTTTTCAAAGTGAGCCTGCCGCTGGCGCGCCCTGCGATTGCGGGAGGTGTTTTGCTGGCGGTGATGGAGACCATCGCGGACTTTGGCACAGTTGCATATTTTGGGGTGCAGACGTTTGCCACTGGAATTTACACCAGCTGGTTCTCGCTGTTTGATCGTGTGGGGGCGGCGCAACTGGCGCTGTGCCTGCTGAGTTTTGCGCTTTTGCTGGCGATGTTGGAGCGTCTTCAACGCGGAGACGCGAAGTACCATGATCCTGCAAGGCGGGCGAAGGCGGCCCCCGCGATTGTTCTGGGGGGATGGCGGGCGATTGCGGCAACTGTGCTCTGCGCCATTCCTGTGGTGTTCGGGGCGATATTACCGATTGTAGTGCTGTTTTGGATGGGCCTTGGCTCGGAGCAGAACCTTTTGAGTGCGCGGTATCTGGGGTTCATCAAGAACTCTGCAACGCTGGCGTCGATCGCGGCGGTGGTGACTGTGCTGGCCGCGATCAGTGTGGGATTTTTCCAGCGCATGCGCGGTGACCGTGTGGCGCAGAGTGCCGCCTATGTGGCGCGCCTTGGCTATGCGGTGCCCGGAGGAGTGATTGCGGTTGGATTGATGGTGCCGTTTGCGGCGTTTGATAATGCGCTGGATGCGTGGATGCGCGCCACGTTTGATATCTCTACAGGGCTGCTCATCACCGGCTCGATCTGGTTGTTGGTGATTGCCTATATGGTGCGGTTTCTGGCGGCTGCTTTGGGCGCCTATGAAGGCGGCCAGGTGATGGTGCATGTGAATATGGATTCGGCCTCCCGCTCGCTTGGGCAGGGGCCGATCGGGACGTTGCGCCGTGTGCATTTGCCGATACTGGCGCCGAGCCTGCTGACGGCGCTGCTGATTGTGTTTGTTGATGTGATGAAAGAGCTGCCTGCGACGTTGATTATGCGGCCGTTCAACTTTGATACCCTTGCGGTGCAGGCCTACCGTCTCGCCAGTGACGAGCGGCTGGAGGGGGCGGCGGTGCCCTCATTGGTGATTGTGGCGATGGGACTTTTGCCGGTGATTTTGATTTGTCGGCAGGTGGGGCGGAACAGGTAGGTCTGTGCCTGTTGTCCCGTGCGGAATTGAGTTTATTGGCCAGATGAAGATGGGGGCGCACGCCATTTTGAGGCGCCGTGCGCGGCAAGCTTAGTCTTTTGCGACTTTGTCTTGGGTTTTGGTTGCAAAATCAGATGCATCGTGACGCTCGCGCAGTTGCATGGAGAGGTCATCGCCGAACGCACGGTTGACCATGCGGCCGCGGGTGACTGCGGGGCGGGCGTCAACGGCTTTTGCCCAGCGCATGACGTTCTTATAGCTGGCCACATCAAGGAATTCGGCGGCGGAGTAGAGGCGGCCAAGGACAAGCTGGCCGTACCATGACCAGATCGCCATGTCGGCGATGGAGTATTCGCCTGCGAACCATTCGTTCTCGGCCAAATGACGGTCCATCACGTCAAGCTGGCGCTTTGCTTCCATTGAGAAGCGGTCGATGGGGTATTGGAATTTCTCGGGTGCATAGGCGTAGAAGTGGCCAAAGCCGCCGCCCAAATATGGGGCAGAGCCCATTTGCCAGAACAGCCAGCTCATCATCTCGGTGCGCTGTGCGGGGTCTTTGGGGATGAAAGAGCCGAATTTCTCTGCGAGGTACAGCAGGATCGCGCCACTCTCGAATACGCGCTGGGGCGGGGTGACGGAGTGATCCATCAGTGCGGGGATTTTGGAGTTGGGGTTAACGTCGACAAAGCCCGAGCCGAACTGGACCCCTTCACTGATGTTGACCAGCCATGCATCATATTCGGCGTCTGTATGGCCAGCGGCCAGCAGTTCTTCGAACATGATCGTGACTTTTACGCCATTGGGGGTCGCGAGCGAGTAGAGTTGGAATGGGTGTTTACCGACTTCCAACTCTTTTTCACGCGTGGGGCCAGCGATTGGGCGGTTGATGGAGGCGAATTTTCCGCCGCTCTCGGCTTCCCATGTCCAGACTTTGGGAGGGGTGTAGGTGAGATCGCTTGCCATGTGAGGCTCCTTTTGCGGGAATGTCATAAATTCCACGTAAGGTGGCGCAGCGGGTCTGCAAGGGCCAGAGCAAATCGGCACTAAAAATGCACATTCTATGTGCGCGGGCCATAGCACGTCAAAAGGCTGCCCCGCAAAGGAGCAGCCTTTTTGGATTAACAGTCAGAATGGTCTCAGCCTTGGCGGGCTTTGAAACGCTTCTGGGTTTTGTTGATCACGTATACGCGGCCTTTGCGACGCACAACACGGCAGTCGCGGTGCCGATTCTTGAGCGAGCGGAGTGAATTGCGAACTTTCATAAGTCCAATCCTTCCAAGTTGTGGCGCGGGCCAGCGCCTAGGTTACGGGCAGTGCGATCACGATGTGACCACACCAGAGAATACATGGTGGACGATACTGGGATCGAACCAGTGACCCCTTCGATGTCAACGAAGTGCTCTACCGCTGAGCTAATCATCCACTATATGAGCGCGCTACCCATGCCCCAAACAAAAATGGGGCGCGAAATCAACGCGCCGTCTGGGTGCTATAAAAGGAGTCGGCACAGTGATCAAGGGGTTTTGGCTTTGTTATATTCTGCGCTATGTATTTTATCAGTTAGGATACAAATATGCCCGTTGCCGCTTTTGACGTGATACTGCCCGCCGCGCAATCTTCTTGCGTGGTATTTGCCTCGCCCCATTCGGGACGGGACTATACGTGGTCTTTCATGCGCAAGACTGTTTTGAACGAGCATGCGATCCGCTCGTCCGAGGATGCCTTTGTGGATCAGCTGTTTGAGTGCGCGCCGGAGTATGGTGCAACATTTCTCAAAGCGGGTGCACCACGGGCTTTTGTCGATCTGAACCGCGCACGAGACGAACTGGACCCGGCCCTCATAGAAGGCGTGCGGCGGATCAGACATAACCCGCGTGTGGCGTCCGGTCTGGGGGTGATTCCCCGTGTGGTGGCGAACGGCCGCGCGATCTATCGTGGCAAGATGAGCCTGCATGAAGCCCAAGAACGGATCACCGACTATTGGGAGCCCTACCATGACAAGTTGCAGGGGCTTTTAGATCTTGCGCATGCGCGGCATGGGCAGACGGTGCTGATTGACTGCCATTCCATGCCGCATGAGGCGATGGACGGGGTGATGCGGGCGGGGATGCGGCGGCCCGATGTGGTTCTGGGGGATCGTTTCGGCGCAGCGGCCAGTGGCGATGTCGTGGACCGGATCGAGGCGGCCTTCGCCGCTGCGGGATTTGTCGTGACGCGCAATGCGCCTTTTGCAGGGGCCTATATCACCCAAGCTTACGGGAAACCTGCAATAGGGCAGCACGCGGTACAGGTCGAAATTGACCGCTCGCTTTACATGAATGAAAAGCTGATCCGCCCGAATGGTGATTTCGAAGCGGTGCAGGCTGCCTTACGCGCAGTCGTAAAGGAAGTGGCGTTGATTGGTCAGGGCCGTATTCCGCTGGCTGCCGAGTAGAGCTGGCCCTTTTCTCTATTTTGCCAATAAACTCCGGGGGAGGCTTCGCTTAGCGAAGGCGGGGGCTGGCCCCCATCCACATCACCGTAATGTGCGCCCTTTGACGATTGCCTTGCTCCCGAAACGGTCGCGGATGGCATCGGTTGCGCGTTCGGCTTCTGAGCGTCGTGCGGCATCAGGGTCAAGCAGGTCGCCGAGTTTGTCCGCCTCTGAGGCATCGCTCAGATCCGAGATGCCACAGCCCAGCAAGCGGTAGGGGCCTTTTTCACCGACCTGATCAAACAGGCTGCGCGCTGTGCGGTAGATGCGGTCGGCAAGTTGCGTAGGATCGATGAGGGCGACGCGGCGGGACAGCAAAGTGTGATCGGCGCGTTTGAGTTTGAGTGTGACGACGCGGCCAGCGAGGTTCTTGGCTTTGGCGCGGTCCGAGACTTTTTCTGCCATGCGCCAGATGTATCCGTCGAGGAGTTCGGGGTCGGAGATGTCATCGTTGAAGGTTGTCTCGTTCGAGATGGATTTCATCGGTGCGTGGGAGAGGACGCGCCGGCGGTCCTGGCCGCGCGCGAGGTGGTAAAGGCGTTCGCCCATGCCGCCAAAGCGGGCGACGAGGTCTGTCTGTTCCCAGCGCAGCAGGTCGGAGAATGTTCGGATGCCGACCTTGTCCAAGGATGCTTGGGCCGCTGCACCGACGCCCCAGATCATGCGCACGGGTTTGTCGCGCAGGAAATCCATCGTCTCGGCCGCGCCTATCACTGAAAACCCGTGGGGTTTGTCGAGATCGGAGGCGACTTTGGCGAGGAATTTGTTGTGGCTGAGACCTATGGAGCCTGTGAGGCCCAGCTCGGTCTTCATGCGGCGCACCAATCGGGCGAGCATGACGGCGGGGGGTGCGCCGTGCAGGCGGGCGGTGCCTGTCATGTCGAGGAATGCCTCGTCGAGCGAGAGCGGCTCGATCGCGGGGGTCAACTCCTCCATCATTTCGCGGATGGCGCGGGAGGCTTTGACGTATTCCTCCATGCGGGGGCGGATAACAACTGCTTCGGGGCAGAGTTTGAGCGCTTGGAACATCGGCATGGCGGAGCGGACGCCGCGGATACGCGCCACATAACAGGCGGTCGAGACAACGCCGCGGTGGCCGCCGCCGATGATAACGGGCTTGCCCTCAAGGGAGGGGTCGTCGCGCTTTTCCACCGAGGCATAGAAGGCATCACAATCCATATGGGCGATGCTCAGGTCCCACAACTCTGGGTGGCGTGTCACACGCGGGCTGGCGCATGAGGGACACCGTCGGGCATCGTCGAATTGAGTCAGGCAATCGCGGCAAAGTGCGGGCATGGTGGGGATTGTGATCTATTGTTGGATGCCTGATCATAGGGACCAGAGCGGGGGAGAGCCATGCAATTCGACATTGAGCCGTATGATGGTGCGCCCTTTGGCGGTGCGAAACTGGCGCTGTATCTGGGGGGTGCGGCTGGCAGTGATTTTACGGGATGCAACGCCGGGATTAATTTTTGCAGATCATTGGGACCTGCCGGGGGGCGGTCGTGAGGAGAGCGAGAGCCCGCAAGCCTGTGCTTTGCGCGAATGTCACGAGGAGTTGGGGCTGGCGGTGCCAGAGGCAGCGATTGTCTGGGGGCGAGCGTTTCGCGAAGGCGCGGAAGTGAAATGGTTTTTTGTGGCGCAGATGGCGGCGGCTGTCATTTCAGATGTGTCGTTTGGCGTTGAGGGGCAGGAATGGCGCATGATGGAGGAGGCCGATTTTCTGGCCCATCCCAAAGCGGTGCCTGCATTTTAGGAACGTCTGGCGCGGTGGATTGCGCTGCGGGACGGGGGAGGGGGGAGCGAAAAGCCCCCCGCTAAAACAAGTGAGGGGAGGTGATGGGCATCAGGAAGAACCAGCCCGTCGGGGAGTATCACCATAATTAACATAACATAGATATAATGTATGACATAGCGCGGTGGCGGCTGCGCAAAGGTCAAAATTTGTTCATGTGGTCAAAAAGGCACACGGTCAGGTTGATTAGGTCACATTTTCAATCTTGGCCAGTACGTCCCGGGCGGCCTGTGCGGGATCGTCTGCGCGCCAGATTGGACGCCCGACCACGATATGATCCGACCCGTTTTTGATGGCTTGGGCGGGCGTTGTGACACGCTTTTGATCGCCCAGTGCTGCGCCTGACGGGCGCACGCCCGGGGTGACGATCAGGCGGCCTGCGGCTTCTGGTTGGGCGCGGATCAGGGCTGCCTCTTGGGGGGAGGCGATGATTCCATCGGCCCCGGCCTCAAAGGCATGCAACGCACGGGCGACGACCAGTTCGGGGATATCGCCTTCGCGGATCAGGCTTGCGTCGAGATCGGCACGGTCCAGCGATGTGAGGATGGTCACGCCGAGGATTTTGAGATCGGTGCCAGCGGCCCCTTCTTTTGCGGCGCGGACAACGTGGGGGTCGCCATGTACTGTCAGGAAGTCGAGATCGAATTGCGCAAGACCGCGCACGGCTGCCTCAACGGTGGCGCCAATGTCGAAGAGTTTCATGTCGAGGAAGATACGCTTGCCATGCTCCTGTTTGAGCTCGTTTGCGAGGGCTAGACCGCCGCCTGTGAGCATGCCGAGCCCGATCTTGTAGAAACTCACGGCATCGCCGATGCGGTTGGCCATCTCCAATCCTACGACAGCATTGGGAACATCAAGGGCGACAATCAGGCGGTCATCAGACATGGGAAGGCTCCATCACGGTTGGGGGACAAACGATTTGGGGCATATGGGATGAAACGGTAGATGTATATAAAAAAAGCCCGACCGCGCAAAGGCAGGTCGGGCCAGTCGTCACAGACAGTGCAGGCAGGCAAGCGTCTGTGGGTTTGCGCGGCCGCTAATCATACGGGGACATGTGTATGGATCAGCATCATGGCATGCGCAAAAACTTTGAATTCTAAAAGGGTGCTCAGGCCGCTTTGTCGATTGTACCAAAGCCAAGCTGGGCAAGCCAAACACGGGGATCAAAGCGGGGGCGACCTGCACGGACGGCGGCCATACGGTGGCGCGTCTGTGAATAGATGCTGTTTCCCTTCGCGCTGGTGCGCAATGCTTTTGTCTTGAGGCCTGTTGCCGCGCGCTCAAAGCTCATCGTGATGGGTGCTTCGATGGAGCAGGGAAATGTCTTGGTTCCGGTTTGTGTCGTTACCGTTGCCAGCGCATCAAAAGTCTGCGTGGCAGCGTTATAAATAACTTGGCTCAGGTGTACTTGTGTCTGTGCCATTCTCTTATCCTCATCTGCTCCCATCATTTTGTGTGGAGCTTTTTCACCGCTGAGATGAATCTAGGTACTGCCGTCAGAATTATAACTGGTAACAAGCGGATTGGTTTCCCCCTCGGAGGCAATAAATCGAAAATTTGAATAAATATACAATTACAACAATATGATAGGATAGGCAAAATTTGGCCCATGGTGATCATCAAGTATTAGTTATCGGTGAAAGTTAAACGATATTCGCGTGCAGAATGCATGAAACTTCGCTTTGGTTTGACCTTGATCAAATCAAAACACTCCCCAAATGCTGTATGTGAGGTTCGCGCCTTATGCATGCCGCCGAGCGGGTGCAGCAAACAGCGGACGCTTTTATAAAAGGAGACTACCATGGACCTGAGTAAGTTCACGGAACGGTCGCGCGGATTTGTCCAAGCGGCCCAGACAATTGCGACGCGCGAGAGCCATCAGCGGCTGGCGCCCGAGCATATCCTCAAAGCATTGATGGACGACGAAGAAGGGTTGGCGAGCAACCTTATCTCTGCCTCTGGCGGGGATGCAAAAGCTGTGAAGCAGGCGGTTGATATCGCCCTTGGCAAGATGCCGAAAGTGACGGGCGACGCGGCGCAGACCTATCTGGACGGTGCCACGACCCGCGTTCTGGCGGAGGCCGAGGCGCTGGCCAAAAAGGCGGGGGACAGTTTTGTCCCTGTCGAGCGTATCCTGATGGCATTGTGCATGACCAAATCCGAGGCCAAGACGGCGTTGGAGGCGGGGAAGGTGTCGGCCCAAGGGCTGAACACAGCGATCAACGACCTTCGCAAGGGGCGCACGGCCGACAGTGCCAGTGCCGAGGACGGGTATGACGCGCTTAAGAAATATGCCCAAGACCTGACCGAGCGTGCGCGTGAGGGTAAGATTGACCCGATCATTGGCCGCGACGAGGAAATTCGCCGCGCGATGCAGGTGTTGAGCCGCCGGACCAAGAATAATCCTGTGCTCATTGGTGAGCCGGGTGTGGGTAAAACGGCGATTGCCGAGGGTTTGGCCCTGCGGATCGTGAACGGTGACGTGCCAGAGAGTTTGCGCAACAAGCGGCTTCTTTCCTTGGACATGGGCGCGTTGATTGCGGGTGCGAAATACCGTGGCGAGTTTGAGGAGCGCCTCAAGGCGGTTCTGACCGAAGTCACACAGGCCGCCGGTGAAGTGGTGTTGTTCATCGACGAGATGCACACCCTTGTGGGTGCGGGCAAAGGTGAAGGCGCGATGGATGCGGCAAACCTCATCAAGCCTGCGCTGGCGCGTGGTGAGTTGCATTGTATCGGTGCGACCACGCTGGATGAATACCGCAAATACGTTGAGAAAGACGCGGCCCTTGCGCGGCGTTTCCAGCCTGTGATGGTGTTGGAGCCGACGGTGGAGGATACGGTGAGTATTCTGCGCGGGATCAAGGAGAAGTACGAGCTGCATCACGGTGTGCGGATTTCCGACAGTGCCTTGGTTGCGGCGGCGACGCTTTCGCACCGCTATATTACCGACCGTTTCCTGCCCGACAAAGCCATCGACCTGATGGACGAAGCGGCGAGCCGTTTGCGGATGGAAGTGGACAGCAAGCCCGAAGAGTTGGACGCGCTGGACCGTCAAATTTTGCAGCTTCAGATTGAGGAAGAGGCGTTGAAGGCCGAGGACGATCAGGCGTCAAAGGACCGTTTGGAGACGTTGCAAAAGGACCTTGCTGGTTTGCAGGAGCGCAGTGACGCGATGACGGCGGCGTGGCAGGCGGAACGGGACAAGCTGGCTGGTGCGCGTGACATCAAGGAAAAGCTGGACCGTGCGCGGGCCGATCTGGACATTGCCAAGCGCGATGGCAACCTCGCGAAGGCGGGTGAGCTTAGCTATGGGGTGATCCCTGATCTGGAGCGGCAGTTGGTGGAGGCCGAAAGCCGTGAGGACGGGATGATGGTGGAAGAGGCCGTGCGCCCTGACCAGATCGCCAGCGTTGTGGAGCGGTGGACGGGTATCCCTGCGGGCAAAATGCTCGAAGGGGAGCGCGACAAGCTCTTGAAAATGGAAGATCAGTTGCACAGCCGTGTGATTGGTCAGGACCAAGCCGTAAAAGCGGTTGCCAATGCGGTGCGGCGTTCCCGTGCGGGATTGAGTGACGAGGACCGCCCCCTTGGGTCGTTCCTGTTTCTTGGACCTACAGGTGTGGGTAAGACCGAGCTGACCAAAGCGCTGGCCGAGTTCATGTTTGATGATGACAGCGCCATGGTGCGCGTTGATATGTCGGAGTTCATGGAGAAGCATGCGGTGTCGCGTCTGATCGGTGCCCCTCCCGGCTATGTCGGCTATGACGAGGGTGGTGTTTTGACCGAAGCCGTGCGGCGCAGGCCCTATCAGGTGGTGCTGTTCGACGAGGTCGAGAAGGCGCACCCCGATGTGTTCAACGTGCTGTTGCAGGTTCTGGATGATGGTGTGCTGACCGACGGTCAGGGGCGCACAGTGGATTTCAAGCAGACGCTGATTATCCTCACGTCCAACTTGGGCGCACAGGCGTTGAGCAATGCCCCCGACGGCAGCGATATGGCGGATGCCAAGCGTGATGTGATGGACGCGGTACGGGCACACTTCCGCCCCGAGTTCCTGAACCGTCTGGACGAGACGATCATCTTTGACCGTCTGAACCGTGAGAACATGGACGGTATCGTGACCATCCAGATGGCGCGGCTGCTCAAGCGTTTGGCGGCACGCAAGATCGACTTGCAGCTGGACGATGGCGCACGCAAATGGCTGGCTGATGAGGGGTATGACCCTGTGTTTGGTGCGAGGCCGCTCAAGCGGGTGATCCAGTCGGCGTTGCAAAACCCGTTGGCGGAGATGCTGCTGGCAGGAGATGTGAGCGACGGGGATACGATCCCTGTGAGTGCAGGTGTAGACGGTCTGATTATCGGTGACAGGATTTCGCCGAGCAACCGGCCCAAGCCTGATGAGGCTACGGTGCACTAACTGTGCATTAGGCGGAACTGAGGCGGCGCCAGAGGAAACTCTGGCGGCGTTTTGCGTATTGGGATCGCGTTGCTATTGTGGGGCCGAAGGGGTGGCCGCAAGATGAGTGTGATAGAGACAAAGGGATTGCGGCTGAGGCCCATGCTTCAAGGAGACCTTGAAGCACTCCATACGATTTTCAGCGATCCGCAGGTGATGCGGTATTGGAGCACGCTGCCGCATGGCGAGGTTGCGCAGACCCGCGCGTTTATGGACGAAGTTATGGGGGCTGATCCTGCCACCTCTGCCGAGTTTGTGATTGAACACAAAGGGCGCGTGATCGGGCGTGCAGGGTTTTGGCGTATGCCCAAGATCTGCTATCTGCTGCACCGCGATGTGTGGGGGCAGGGGTTTGGTGCGGAGGCAGTGGGAGCGTTGTTGTCGCACGGGTTTAGGCAGTTTGGACTGGATGAAGCTGTGGCGGATGTTGATCCCGACAACACCGCATCCTTGCGCCTTTTGGGGCGACTGGGGTTTGTGGAAACGGGACGCGCGAAAAATACGCTGCAGATCGGTGAGAAGTGGTTTGATAGTGTGTATTTGCGTTTGAATCGTGCGCGGTGGGAAACAGGGACTTAGAAATTCGGGTGATCCCGAAAGTAAGGGCCGGAGCGATTGCGCCGTCTTTTTTCATACCGGGATCGAGGCAGCGCTGCTCAGGTCCTGAGCATCAATCCAGTTCGAGTACGATTTTTCCGATATATCCCTTTTCGCCAAAGGCGGTTTGTGCTGCTGCGATATCGCGGAGGGGGTAGGTTTCGGCCACAAGCGGTTTGATTTCTTTGCGCTCGATCCGTTTGACGAGGTTGCTGAAAACGTCAGGTTCAAGAACGGTGCAGCCGAAAAAGCTAAGGTCTTTTAGATAGAGCGTGCGCACGTCCAGCGAGACAATGGGGCCTGCGATGGCACCTGCAACGGCGTAGCGCCCGCCCGAGCGCAGCACCTCCAGAAGCGACGGCCAAGTTGGGCCAGCGACCAGATCGATGACGACATCGACGCTGTTTGCGCCCAACGCGGCGAGGGGGTCGGCGTTGCGGTCGAGTGTTTTTATAGCGCCGAGTTCGGTGAGCGTTTTAGCTTTTGCGGCGCTTGTGACCGCGATGACTTTTGCGCCGCGTGCTTGCGCCAGTTGAACCGTGGCGGACCCTACGCCTCCTGATGCGCCTGTGACCAAGACAGTATCGCCTGTCCCCACATCGGCGCGGGTGAGCATGTTTTCGGCGGTTGAGTAGGAACAGGGGAAGGACGCGAGTTCAGTGTCGGTCAGATCGCACTCTATCGCATGGGCATGACGTGCTGCCACACGGGTATATTGTGCAAAGCCGCCATCACATTCGGAGCCGAAGTACCATGGGACTTCAGGAGTGGTGCCGTTTACTTCACGCAGGCAGGGCTCGATCAGGATGCGCTCCCCGATGCGTGCGGGGTCTATTGCGGTGCCGACGGCTACGATCTCGCCGCAGACATCGGCACCTTGGATGCGCGGGAATCTCAGGGGCTCTCCTGACCATGAGGCATCGTCGGCGTCAGCGTCGGTTTTGGAGTACCAGCCGATGCGCGTGTTAATGTCGGTATTTTTCACACCAGCGGCGCTGACCCGCACGATCACATCATTTGGTCCAGCAACAGGCACAGGCAGGTCGTCGCGCCATTCCAGCATTTCGGGACCACCGTGACCATTCATTACAATGCCACTCATCTTTTTCGGTAAAGTCATATTGGTTCCTTTTGGGCAGAAGGGGGACAATTGGGGAAGGTTGGGAAGCTGTCAATCTGGCAACAGCGCCATAATTTCAGGGCCTGATGATCCATTGCTTGCATTATCTTCCGTGTATAGGTATCGGGACCAAGTTGCCTTTAGGGGCGATTCACATCGTGGGAGGCGAGGGTGCCGCGGCATCCGGACCGTAACCACGCAACACATATCCCGAGGGTCGCGTCCCGAGGGTGTTGAAAGGAGAGCCATCATGGCCAAGAAACTCGTCGGTACGATGAAGTTGCAAGTTAAAGCGGGTCAAGCAAACCCCTCCCCGCCAGTCGGTCCAGCATTGGGTCAGCGCGGCATTAACATCATGGAATTCTGTAAAGCGTTCAACGCCAAGACAGCAGACCTCGAGCCGGGCGCACCATGCCCGACCGTCATCAGCTACTATCAGGACAAGTCCTTTACGATGGACATCAAGACGCCACCTGCGTCCTACTTCCTGAAGAAAGCCGCCAAAGTGAACTCTGGCGCGAAGACGCCGTCACGTGAAACTGTTGGTTCCATCACACCAAAGCAGCTGCGCGAAATCGCAGAAGCCAAGATGGTCGACCTCTCCGCGAACGACGTGGAAGCAGCAATGAAAATCATTATGGGCTCCGCAAAGTCCATGGGCATCGAGGTTAAGTAATATGGCTAAGCTTGGAAAACGCACCCGCGCCGCACGTGAAGCATTCGTCGGCAAAGAAGACCTCACAATTGAAGAAGCCGTGGCGCTGATCAAAGGCAACTCGAACACCAAGTTCGACGAGACCGTTGAAATCGCCATGAACCTCGGCATTGATCCACGTCACGCAGACCAGATGGTTCGCGGCGTTATCGGCCTGCCAAACGGTACAGGCAAAGACGTTCGCGTTGCGGTATTCGCACGCGGTGCGAAAGCGGACGAAGCCAAAGAAGCTGGTGCCGATATCGTTGGTGCCGAGGATCTGATGGAAATCGTTCAGGGCGGCAAGATCGACTTTGACCGTTGCATCGCGACACCTGACATGATGCCCGTTGTTGGTCGTCTTGGTAAAGTACTTGGCCCCCGTAACCTGATGCCGAACCCAAAAGTCGGTACAGTGACAATGGACGTTGCCGCAGCTGTTAAAGCAGCCAAAGGCGGCGAAGTGCAGTTCAAAGCCGAAAAGGGCGGTGTCGTCCATGCAGGCGTTGGCAAAGCATCCTTTGACGAAGCCAAACTGGTTGAAAACATCCGCGCCTTCATCGGTGCCGTTGCAAAAGCCAAGCCGACAGGTGCCAAAGGCGCATACCTGAAGAAGATCGCTCTGAGCTCTACAATGGGCCCTGGTGTGACTGTTTCGGTTGATAAGGCTGTTTCCGAGTAAGATCGGATCATCTGAATTGGGAAAGGGCGCTCCGGTCGGGGGGCCCTTTTTCGTTGGTCCGCTGCCTGTGGGGCGCCACGTAATCGGGAACATGGCATGCGTGGTACTGGCGACGTTGAAGGCGCTTTCAGTTCGCCTCTTTAGCATCGAAAAAGCCCGCCGACGGGGGATGTCGGCGGGCTTCTCCTTTTCTAAATCTCTGGGGGAGATTTAGGAGTTGGGCATGATCACCGCGTCGATGACGTGGATTACGCCGTTTGTGGCTTCGATATCGGCGGCGGTTACATTTTCGCCGTCTACAATTACGCCGTTGTCGAGATCGATCATCACGGTGTCGCCTGTTCACTGTGGCGGCTTCCATGTCATCGGTGAGGTCTGTGGACATCACTTTCCCTGCGATCACGTGGTAGGTGAGGATGCTGGCCAGCATCTCTTTGTTCTCTGGCTTGAGCAGTTCCTCAACTGTGCCTTCTGGCAGCGCTGCGAATGCGGCATCTGTTGGAGCGAAGATTGTGAACGGGCCGTCACCTTTCAGTGTCTCGACCAGACCTGTGGCTTCTGCTGCGGCCAGAAGTGTGCCGAAGTCGCCAGCGGCTGCTGCTGTGTCGACGATGTCTTTTGCGTGACCTGCTGCAAAGGCAGAAGTTGTCATTGCGATTGCTGCGGCGGCGGAGAGAAGTGTCTTACGAAACATGGTGTAATCCTTATCTTGGTTAGCAATGCGTTTGTTAGCATCGAGAGGGATACGCCACAGACCGCGTTTGGTTCAGTTAAAGTGCGAAGTATATTTTCTTGACGAAATGGTGGTTCGTACTGCCCCCGGTAGTTTGGAAAATATCGGACAAGTCTATGTAATACAGCAAAAAACCGCCCAAAAATTTTTGAAAACTGCGAAATTTCATCCCCGACCCTTGCCGTGTAGAAGGGGGCATGAACAAACCTGACTTAGTGCTTTTTGATTGTGATGGCGTGCTGGTGGATAGCGAGGCGATTACTAGCCACGTTATTCGCGATGATCTGGCGCGGCATGGGCTGGACCTCACGGTGGAGCGGATTGACGCGTTGTTTGTGGGCGGGACCATGGCGGGTGTGATGGAGGCATCGCGTGCTATGGGTGCTGTGCTGCCTGACGGGTGGCTGGATCATATCTACGGGGCGATCTTTGCGGCGTTGGAAGCGGAGTGTTTGGCGGTGCCCGGGATCGAGGGCGTGCTGGATGCGCTGGACGCGGCGGGGATACCCTATGCTGTCGCCTCGAACGGGCCTGTGGCCAAGATGGATGTGACCCTGCGCAAGACAGGTCTTTGGCCGCGTTCTTCGGGACATGTATATAGTGCGCATGACTGTGCCGCGTCCAAGCCTGCGCCTGACGTGTATCTCAAGGCGGCGGGGAGTGTCGCGCCCGAGCGGTGCGTTGTGGTTGAAGATAGCGGAACGGGCGCGCGCGCAGGGCAGGCGGCGGGGATGACTGTGCTGGGCTTTGCCAGAGGGGGACCGCGAGAGAAGCTGGCCCCTCATTGCGCGGCGATTTTTGACGATATGGGAGAGTTGGTAGGCCTTTTGGGGCTGTAGCATCCTATGACATTCGGGTGTGAAACTTGAAATGTTACAACAAAAGGTTTGGTGTCGGGAGGCTCTGCCCCTACCTCTTATGTAACGAGTAAGGAGATACCTCATGGCACTGCGCTGGAAGAACACACTCAAAGATCACCACGTCACGGATGAGGCGGTGTTTATGAACCGCCGCTCATTGATGGGCGGTGCCGCTGCGGGCCTCGGGCTTGCCTCTATCGGGGCGACGGCAAGTTTTGCCCAATCGGATGAGTTGGTGCCAAGCAGCTATGAGGACATTACCCAGTACAACAACTATTACGAGTTCGGGACTGGCAAGGATGATCCTGCCAAATACGCCAAGGCACTAACGACAAAGCCGTGGACCGTGAAGATCGACGGTATGGTCGACAAACCCGGCGACTATGCGTTTCAGGACATCATGAAGGCGATGACCATCGAGGAGCGCATCTATCGCTTCCGCTGTGTTGAGGCATGGTCGATGGTTATTCCATGGAACGGGTTTGAGTTGGCCGATCTGCTGGGCATGGCGGGTGTGCAGTCTGGCGCGAAGTATGTTGCGCTTGAGACAGCGCTGGTGCCTGAGGAGATGCCCGGGGTGAAGTATCCTGTGCTGGAGTGGCCCTATGTCGAGGGCCTGCGTCTGGACGAGGCGATGCATCCGCTGACCATGATGGCGACAGGCATCTACGGCAAAGATATCCCGAACCAGAACGGCGCACCTTTGCGATTGGTGGTGCCGTGGAAATACGGGTTCAAATCTATCAAGTCCGTTGTGCGGATCACGCTCATGGACAAGCAGCCGGCAACAAGCTGGAACAAAGCCAACGCACGCGAATACGGGTTCTATAGCAATGTGAACCCAGAGGTGAACCACCCGCGCTGGTCCCAAGCATCCGAGCGGGTCATCGGGGGCGGGTTGTTCTCCAAGCGGATCCCGACGCTGATGATGAACGGGTTTGAGGCCGAGGTCGGCAGCATGTATGCGGGCATGGACCTGAGCAAAGACATTTAAGAGTAGTATAGAGAGAAGGCCGGAGCGGGAGATGCTTCGGCCTTTTTCTTGTGAAGCGATAGGGACGGACGCATGAGTGGTGTTGTAGACAAGATTAATGGTGCTGCGCGCCGTGTGCCGACTTGGGCTGTCTATATACTGTATCTATTGCCTGTGCCGTGGCTGTTGTACCTCGCGCAGACGGGCGGCTTGGGGCGGGAGCCGATCAAGGCGTTGGAGCATGAGCTGGGCGAGATTGCCTTGCAGCTTTTGATTATCGGTCTGTGCATCACACCGTTGCGCCAATACCTCGGGCTGAACCTGTTGAAATTCCGCCGCACCTTTGGGCTGTTGGCCTTTACCTATGTGGCGCTGCATCTACTGGTTTGGGTTGTGTTGGACATGAGCCTGCTCTGGGGGCAGATGTGGGCGGATATCTGGAAGCGTCCTTATATCACCATTGGCATGGCGGGGTTTGTAGCGCTGCTGCCATTGGCGATTACCTCCAACAACCTGTCTGTGCGCAAGATGGGCGCTGCTGCGTGGCGCAAGCTGCACAAGCTGACCTATGTGGCTGTGATACTGGGGGGGATACATTACCTCTGGCTGGTCAAAGGCATCCAGTTCGAGCCGATCATCTATATGGCTGTGATCCTTGGATTGATCGCCCTGCGGTATAAGCGATTACTCAAGTAGCATTTGGGACGGACAGTTTGAGAACTGCAAGCGATCTGCGGTCGTTAGCCCAAGCGTAGACGGATCAAAGCGATGATTCCCCGAATCCTGATGGTGATTCATGTGAATCGGGAGGGAATGGCACCTGATTTGCGCTGAATCGCAGCCTGTCTTGTGGGTAAGTCTGTGGATAACACCAGATGTGGATTTGGGGGTTCTGAGGTTTACCCAAGGTATGCGTAATAATGCTGCGTGAAACGTGCTGGTGGCGCAATCACCATAAGTTAAATCATTGAAATTACGTAAAAATTGTAAAAACGGCAAAAAAATGAAAATAGGTGAAAAATCCACTTGCGGCTTGTTGGA
>CAWVWS010000035.1:0-21911 GCA_963933905.1 uncultured Sulfitobacter sp. | reverse complement strand
CAGAGGCACAATCGCGGGGTAATCACCCCAATCATCACCAACACCTGAAATGCCAGCATGCATAATGTCAGCAACAAGGTCGTTCTTTCGGACGCCAACCTGCGCACGTTCAATCGCTGTGCTCATAACCTTCTCAGAAATTTTTGCGGCTTTGCGGATGAAGCCAATCTCGGCATCAGATTTGATCAACCGCTGCCAATTTACCAGTGCGGTCGCATCGATCAGGGTCGCGCCCGACAGCTCTTCGGTCAAAACTCCATGCGCCTTGGCGGAGTAATAGTAATTCTCCATCTCGATACCGATGCGCGCCCGCTCAAGCCCGCGGGCCCTGAGGTGCATGGCCAAATCCTGCATTGGATGAACTTCGGTGGACTGAATAAAATGGTCACCATAGCCGATTATGTTCTCATGCTGCATCCAGCAGGTGCGACGTCCCCCCAGCATGTCCATGTGACGGCCCCACCAAATAGGTTCGCCCTCCATGGTGAGGATCACCCCTTGATGCACATAAAACGACCACCCGTCATAGCCGGTAAGCCAGGCCTGATTTGAGGGATCAGTTACAAACATTGCGTCCAGACCCGCCGCCGACATGGCCTTACGGGTTTTGGCAATACGCCGATCATATTCCGATGTATCAAAGGCTGCGTGATGCTTGGTCAATTCATTTTCCTTTCTACAGATTAGCCCAAGAGGGATGTCACCGCTTGTACAGTTGCTGAAACCACTTGGTCAGCCTCGGCACGGGTCAGGCAAAACGGTGGCGCAAAACCCAAAATATCACCTTGCGGCATAGCACGCGCGATTACGCTACTTTGTTCAAGCAGTTTGGCCGAAATTTGCGGTCCAATTTTGTCGCTCGCGTCATAGAAGGTGCGGCTGTCTTTATCGGCCACAAACTCAATCGCACAAATCATGCCGATCCCACGGACGTCCCCGACATTGGGGTGATCGCCAAGTGCCACTCGCATTTGAGCGTTCAGATAAGTGCCGACAGTACCAGCGTTATCGATCAATCCCAGTTTGTCGATCAATTCCAAGTTTGCCACACCCGCAGCGGCCCCAATTGGATGCGCGGAATAGGTCCATCCATGACCGATCGGTCCGTTTTCATCCGTACCCCGCTCTAACACCGCCCACATTTTTTTGGATACGATAGAGCCCGACAGCGGGGCGTATGCAGATGTCAGCCCCTTGGCGATTGTGATCAGATCAGGGCGCATCCCGTAGTGTTCAGAGCCGAACATCGTGCCCAGGCGACCAAACCCAGTGACGACCTCGTCCGCGATCAGCAAGATATCGTGGCGGTCCAAAACGGCCTGAATGGCAGGCCAATATCCTGTTGGCGGTGGGACGATACCGCCCGTGCCAAGCATTGGCTCACCGATGAACGCGGCGATGGTGTCGGCGCCCTCGCGGTGTATCATCGCCTCAAGCTCGGACACGCAATGGGCAACAAATTCCGCTTCGCTTTGGTCCAGATTATCACGACGGAAATAATCGGGTGCTTGTGTGTGCAAAACCTGGGCCAGCGGCAAATCAAACTTTTTATGAAACAGCTCTAGCCCCGTCAGCGATCCTGTCATCAGGCCCGACCCGTGATAGCCACGCCAACGCGAGATAATCTTCTTTTTCTCGGGGCTGCCGAGAATGTTGTTGTAGTACCAGATCAATTTGATGTTGGTCTCGTTCGCGTCTGATCCTGATAGCCCGAAATACACCTTCGACATATGATCAGGCGCGCGGTCCATGACCATTTTTGCCAGCGTGATCGAGGCCTCGGTTCCGTGCCCCACATAGGAATGATAATAAGCCAGTTCCTTGGCTTGTGCAGCGATCGCCTCGGCAATTTCGCCGCGACCATAGCCGACATTCACGCAATAAAGTCCGGCAAATGCGTCCAACATTCGATTGCCGTCACGATCCTCGATATGACAGCCCGACCCGCCAGTGATCACGCGGTGAGGCACGTTCCCGCGCGCAAATTCAGCGAGGTGAGTAGAGGGATGAAAGAAATTCTCGCGATCCCATTGTTCAAGACTATCGTTATGTAGCATGGCTTACCCTTTGGCTGTGGCGGCGCGCCGCCTGAAGTTATCTGAAAGGAGCCAGTTGCACGCTATGGGTCAATTTCGACCCTGATTGTGAGCAGAATGGCTCCACTCACCCAAGCAGCAGCGCGCAATGCCTTTATTGCCAAGGTAGTGCTAGAATTGAACCACGCTTGATCCCTTAAGATCAACTTCAATTTTGAGCACAGGTCTTTTTTAATATGCGCGTTCCCGCCCTCACCCCTCAAGGTGGTCGGCAAAGACTTCAGTTTTGCCGTCATCGTTTCAAAAGTCTGGTTATGGATAATGGTGTTGCTCATCTTGAAGCGAAACATGCGGTTGTTTCATCCCGCATCCTGCTGCCAGACCTCTTCCCATTGAAAAGGGCAGACATTGGCGAAGCCGCAACGAAAGCTCACTCTGTCCCTGTGGTCGTTGGGACATGTCGACTGAATCTTCCGCCACTCACTGGCACAGCGAATGGCAGCTCTGAATCCTCTTTTCCAAATTGCTATCTCGCGGCGAATGGGTGGTATGGAGATGCCGACAAACAGCGAACATGATCTCAGGCTATAAAATCCCGCAACTCTGCTGTGTGGTTGTCATATTTCATCGTCCTTAACCTGAGGTCGGCAGGCCGCTATTCATCGGTGCGTTTCGCCAGATATCCGGCGTTTTCAACATCCCGACCCTTTCGCAAGGCGCATAAATCTATGGCGTCCATATGCCAGCAAGCTCATCATCATGACCAAGCCGTCAGGAATTCAACCCGCCCGCACCATCGTCAAAATCTATCTGGGGGGCATAGCGCGGACGGGTAAAGATAAAGTTAGTTATTTCCTGACTTCCGATCCCTGCGCGAAACGGCGGGGTATATCTGGCCCAAGTCTCGACAACGATCATTTCCTCACCGTTTACCATGCGCGGTAAAAGCGTAGTCCAGTCATTGACGGAGGCATCATCGCGGTCACTTAGACCACCGGGTGTTTCAGACCATTCCAGCACCATCTCATTCGCTGCTGCATCAAAACGGACGACAGTGACGCGGATACTGCTGTTCTGCTCTCGCTGGGTGAGCGTATCACAAATCTGGTGCGTCCCATCGATATACGCGCTGTTAATCGGCATCGTCTCGCGCGAAATCATATCGCTCACGACATAG
The DNA here is from genome assembly GCA_963933905.1 of uncultured Sulfitobacter sp. GTDB lineage: Bacteria > Pseudomonadota > Alphaproteobacteria > Rhodobacterales > Rhodobacteraceae > Sulfitobacter. Next base: position 18,698 of record CAWVWS010000035.1, on the reverse strand, counting down.
GCGGCCTTTTGGTGCACCGCATATTGGCGGTATGCGTCAAACGTCACAAAGAGCGCCATGAAGGTCAGAAACATCAGCGGCATCATTACCATCGCCTCGATGGCAACAACCCCGTCTTCACGGCGGACAAATCCGGACCGTAACAGCATCTGGCGAAGGGACATCTGCATTAGTTTGGCTCCTGTACAAAGGCGCTGATTGTGGACATCGATGCTCTGCCGTCACTGTTCTTTGCAAAGGCAAAGCCGAGCCCTGTGGTCGGAAAAATCGGTGCAAAGTTGTAGCACGCGCGCAGCATCATCAGGTTATGCTGCTGGCCAAGGGTGAAACCGCGCACAGGTGCAGGCGTTGCCGAGGCGTCGATACAATCTGTGCGCGCAGGCAGGGCGGTAAAGTTGCGCGGATTGACCACGATCATCTCGAGGCGCAGCTGGGTTTCGCAATTTGTCAGACCACCGGAGTTCTGGCAAATCATATTCTTGATGATATCATGGGTGATCGTCACATTGGTGTTCAGGCGAATTTCACGCGCCACCACATCAACACTCCGGTCGAGTAGCATCTGGCGAACAGAATACATCCCCAGTTCAAGCGCCATAAAGAAGATGCCGAACACGAGCGGAACCATGAACATGAACTCAACCATAATGGCAGAGCCGTCTTCTTTCTTGCCAAACCCGACAAGGCGTTTTTTCATGCGAGCGATCATTGTGTGAGCCTCAGCTGGTTAATCTGGCGTGCAATATTGCCAAATGTGTTCGAGATGTTGTTGTTATCTGCGTTAAAGAAATGCGACGGAGAGGGTGCACAATTGCGCATCTGCGTTTGGGCCGCGCCACTTGCGCTGAACGCGATTGTAAAGATTGCAACAGGGCGCGGTGACTGGGCCTTGGCCAGATCGCATTGCTCGTAAAAGCTCTGGATGTTGGCACCGGCGGTCGTAATCTGTTCTTTGTTCGAGTTGCGCAGGTGGTCGGTCAGATTACGATCGAGCAACGGATCCAGCGGGCGCACCTGCTCGGTGATGGCACCATCGGTCATCAGGACGATATATTTCGTTGTGGTATCATCGCTAAAGCTGGCGGGCCGGCCGGTGAACTCTGCCGGAGCAAGATTAGCAGCAATCATCGCGTCCATGGCGGGGACCGAGTTGGGATCAAGCAGAGCCAGTGCCCATTTCATAGCATAGTGAGTGCCGGTGCCGTCATGCATGCGCATATTCTGGATGGTGTCCTGCAACGCGGCGCGATTGTTGGACATATACTGGATCGGAGTAATATCCTGCGGGCACCAGCCCCATTCCATCTCTTCGTCGCCATGCACGTCATCTTCCTCAAGCGAGATAGCCCAGTTCATGAAATGTGCGGTCTGGTCAAACAGACCCGCGGTTGGCAAGCCCATGCCGCTAAAATCAACTGGGTCAATATCGAGGCAGGAGGATACGTTCGGAAAGACATAAGGAACACCGGGCTGCGACCCTACCCCACCGATAAAGTCGGCAGGAAGCTGGCCATTGCTCGCAGAGTAGGGAATACCACCTGCGATCTCGTCCAATGCCGTGACCGGCACGCGGGTTCCGTTCAAATAATCGAACATAGCCGGATCGGGGTTCGTCTGCCCTGCATAGGGCACAAAGTTGACTGACGTCCGCGTCGCGGTATCTCCCTTGAGAACTTCGGCCACAAAATTCTGGGCAGCAGGCCGCAGCTTGTCCATCTTTTCATTAAAGCGCATGGAGCCCGAGATATCGAGCACAAGGGATATCTCGATGTTGGGTGCGTTGTCGATTGCGGCAGCGCGGGTTGGCAAAGGCAATTGGCGAATACCGACCAGCGTCATAAAATTTGTAGGCGTAGAATTAAGCATATCGACCGAAACAGTTCGGTTGCTCAGACCGAGGGACACGGTGACATCCGACGCGCTGACCAGATGACCTGCGCCTGCCTTATCGAAGTAATCCAGAACAACGGCTGTTTTGTCTTGTGACTGGTCAAGGTCGGCAGCAGCCAGAACCGCACGGTCGGCCGTATTCTGCAACCGGACACGCTCCATCTCGTTGCGCATCAAATCCACACCGATGCCGCCCACAATCAACGTCAGCAAGATCACAGTGATCGCAAACACAGTCATGGCACCCTCCTCGCTCCGAACAAAGCAGCGTTGAATAGCCGCTGTGCGGGACCGGATACAAGTCGTCGAGAAAAGTTGCTTCATTGGTGTCATCTTTCTGTCCATCGCGCGGCCCCGCTTGCCGACTTCAAGCTGGTTCAGGTCCAGACATGCTTCCGAATTAAGACACAAATGGGGCAAAAAATCATAAAAATGTCATTATTTAACAACGTTTATACACAATATAAGCTATTTCGCAGGAGTGTATCCAAGGGCTCAACAATGAGGCCTAATGAATGTGGCAGCGATGTGTCTTCATCGATCTGAATGCCACAATCAGAACGTACAGATTCTCTTGAGTAGGCACAGCACCCCTACAAAGATTGCAGCCATTGTGGTTCGGCCTGAATTGTCATGGTGCCCCAGCCCTCACTGGCAACCGAAGCCAAGGGCCAGCCGCAGGTTCGTGGTTAGGATGGACAGGTCAAAGATTTGGCAAACCGCTAGGGCATATCTTTACTGCGCAAAAACAGTTTGGCCATTGGTCCGTATATCTCGAGCGTTATGTCACTATCAAATCGGGCGGCCAGCTTTAGGAAAAAACCTTATGTTTCTCAAACATGAGGCGTTTGTAGACAAGTCCTTTGCATCCAATCTTAACCCCCGAAATGCCCCCTGAAGTCCGCTGCAAACCAAGCGACGCCTATGTTCCCGAATGCGGACGTGTTGTTGTCTGCGCTAGCACCCGTAAATGTGAACCTCCCCACATTGGGCATGCATGGGGTTTTCATCACGCCGGTAGTTTGACGGCGTGCTCTGATTTACTCCTTCGGGTGCTCGGGCTAGGCTATTCTGATCGGGACCGCCTCGGTGCGCGGAGACTGCCCGCCAAAAGGGAGAATTGTTTTGCATCTTGGAAATATTGGACGTGTGCAATCCCCGCGGATCATCCGGATCGGCGGGGGTGTCGCGCGGGAGACGGCCGAGGTTTTGGGCCAGCTTGGGCTGTCGCGCCCGCTGATTGTGACGGATCAAGCGCTTGTTGCTTTGGGTCACGTTCAGACTGTCACAGATGTCCTCGATGCCTCTGGCATTCGCTGGAGCGTTTTTGACAAAACTGTTGAGGACCCCACCGATGTTTGTCTTGATGAAGGATTGGCGGCATACCGTGCTGGCGATTTCGACTGCATCATCGGGCTTGGCGGGGGCAGTCCGATGGACACCGCAAAGGCCATCAGTTTTATGAGCGTCAATGCGGGCCATGTGCGCGACTACAAAGCGCCTTACCAGATTGACCGCTGCGGACCGCCCGTGATTTTGATCCCCACAACAGGCGGCACCGGATCGGAGCTTACGCGCTGGTGCGTGATCACCGACACGGCCCAGACCGAGAAATACAACCTGTCGGGGCTGGCCTGCGTTGCCACGGCAGCACTTATCGACTGGACCTTTACGGTGACAAAACCGTGGCGCATCACGGCAGATACGGCTGTGGACAGCCTCACCCACGCGATTGAAGCCTATATGAGTAAAAAGGCATTCCCGTACACGGATGCCTTTGCGCTGGCAGCGATGCCTGCCATTGCGGCCAATGTGCGGCTGGCCTGTGAGGATCCCCAAAACGCAGATGCGCGCAGTGCGCTGATGCTTGCGGCGTCCCAAGCGGGGATGGCTTTCTCCAACGCTTCCGTCGCATTGGTGCACGGGATGAGCCGCCCGATCGGTGCGCATTTCCACGTTGCACATGGCCTTTCCAATGCGATGCTACTGCCCCGTCTTACCGAATTTTCAGTTGGTGCCGCCCCAGAACGTTACGCCACCTGCGCGCGCGTCATGAGCTGGGCCTCGACAGACGATACAGATGCAACGGCCTGTGCACGACTTGTGGAGAACCTGACCACGCTGAACGCTGATCTAAAGGTCCCAAGCCCCGCCGCTCTGGGCCACACCGCGACCGATGAAACCCTTTCTACCATGGCGGCCCAAGCACTTGCATCAGGCTCGCCCGACAATAATCCGCGCGTACCGAGCCAGCAGGAAATCATCCAGCTTTACCGCGATATCTGGTAGTGCTGCCGCTTTAGACGAGTGACAGGATGTGAATGGCGCGGTCTGCCACCATGTCCTTTGTCCGTGCTGCATAGTCCTTCATATGGGGCGCGCGGGCATGTGCGCCAAGCGCTTCCATGCTTTCCCATTGCTCGATCACCACAAACGTATCCTCCCCGAACTGTGCCTGCATCGGACCTGCGTTGGCCGTGTCAATGGTGGCCGCATAGGCGATGCACCCTTCTTCGGTCAAGACGGCAGGCACATTTGCTTGAAACTGCTCAAGCAGTGCAGCGCGTTGGCCTGTTTTTGCGGTGATAACAGCGACGACATGGACGGTGGACATGGGGGCGTTTCCTATTCTGGCTCATTTGGACCGACGCGAGGCTAGCGCGAGCGGGCCTGTGCTACAACTCCTCCCGCTTTGACCTACGGATATCTTCCTGTCAGACTGTCCCGACCCACAGCAACAGGAGTTCTTATGACCGATCTTTGGCGCATGTCTGCAACCGATATTGCTCGGGCTGTCCGGAGCAAACACCTGTCCGCTGTGGAAGTGACCGAAGCCCATCTGGCGCGGCTCGCGGCAGTCAACGGCCCCATCAACGCAGTGGTGCAGGAATTTCCCGAAGAAGCACTGGCCGCCGCACGTGCCGTTGATGCACAGGTTGCCCAAGGGATTGATCCAGGCCCGTTGTGCGGTGTGCCAGTGACGACAAAGGTCAATGTCGATCAGGAGGGCCATGCGACCACCAATGGCCTCAAGCTACAAAAAGACCTGATTGCGCAAAGTGACAATCCCGTCATCGCCAACATCCGCAAGGCAGGTGGCGTAATTGTCGGGCGGACCAATACGCCTGCCTTCTCCCTGCGCTGGTTCACCAAGAACGACCTGCACGGCCAGACCCTCAACCCCCGCAATCGCAACATCACACCGGGTGGCTCTTCGGGGGGCGCATCGGCGGCTGTGGCCAGTGGTATTTGCGCGATTGGCCATGGCACGGATATTGCTGGCTCGATCCGCTATCCCGCCTATGCCTGCGGCCTGCACGGTTTGCGGCCCACTTTCGGGCGCATCCCCGCCTATAACGCCACTGGCCCCGACCGCCATATCGGAGCGCAGTTGATGGCCGTCTCGGGGCCGATTGCCCGCACCATCGGTGACATTGAACTGGGTCTCATTGCGATGGCCACTGAGGACCTGCGCGATCCGTGGTGGGTGCCTGCACCCTACGATCAGGGCGATTTTCCGAAACGTGCAGCACTGTGCATTGCGCCCGACAGCATGTCCGTCGCTGCCGAAGTGGAGCATGCCCTGCGCGACGCGGCTGAGCGGTTGCGTGCCGCAGGATGGCAAGTGGACGAACTGCCCTGCCCACCCATGCGCCCGGCAGCGCTTATCAACGAGCAGTTGTGGATGACCGAAATGCGCATCGGTGCTGAGGCCATGGTGGCGCAGGAGGGCGAAGCGGATTCCCAATTCGTTTATGCCCAGATGAAGAGCCGCATTGAAGGTGTAGATGTCGAAGGCATGCTCGCCGCGTTTCAGGATCGCGCTGGTCTGATCCGCGCATGGCAGCTTTTCACCCAAGACTACCCAGTAGTAATTTGCCCCGTTTCGGGCATGCTACCGTTTTCACAGCAACAGGACGTTTCCTCCCCAGAAGCCTTTGCCGCGATTATGGAGGCGCAACTGACCCAACGCGCTTTGCCCGTGCTCGGATTGCCAGGTTTGGCAGTCTCCACAGGGTTTGCAGGCAGCATCCCTGTGGGCGTTCAGCTTATTGCAGCGCGGTTTCGTGAGGATATTCTCATCAGTGCAGGCCGCGATATCGAAGCGGCAGGCGTGCTTGTGGAAGTGGCTACGCCTTAGCCCGCCACAACAGCAGAATGCAAAATGGCCGCCCCTCTTTCCAAAGGGCGGCCAAATTTCTAGCGTTTCACTTATGCCTTAGACGGCCAGATCAAACCGGTCGAGGTTCATCACTTTGACCCAAGCTTTCACGAACTGATCGACAAAGAGCGCTTCGCCGTCACCTGCGGCATATACCTCGGCCAAGGCGCGCAGCTGGCTGTTTGAGCCGAAGACCAGATCGACGCGGGTGCCTGTGCGTTTGACTTCGCCCGTTTTGGTATCGCGTGCTTCGAACACATCCTGCGTCTCGGTCACTGCTTTCCACGTTACACCCATTTCCATGAGCGCCTTGAAGAAGTCATTGCTCAGCGTGCCTGGCTTATCCGTCCAGACGCCATGTGATGTCCCTTCGTAGTTGGCACCAAGAACGCGCAAACCACCGACCAGCACAGTCATCTCGGGTGCTGTGAGCGTCAGCAGCTGTGCACGGTCGACCAGCAACTCTTCGGCAGAGACTTTGAAGTCACGCGCGGCATAGTTGCGGAACCCGTCAACCTGCGGCTTGAGCACATCAATGCTTTCCACATCTGTCTGCTCGGCGCTCGCATCACCACGGCCCGGTGTGAAAGGCACAGTCACATCATGACCGCCCGCTTTTGCCGCCGCTTCAACCGCAGCGGAGCCTGCCAGCACGATCATATCCGCTATCGAGACAGGCTTGCCGAAATCAGCACGGATCGCCTCAAGCTTACCCAGAACTTTTGCGAGTTGTGCAGGCTGGTTCACTTCCCAATCCTTCATGGGCGCCAGGCGGATGCGCGCGCCATTGGCACCGCCGCGTTTGTCAGAGCCGCGGAAAGTGGAGGCCGATGCCCAAGCAGTGGACACAAGCTCGGCTGTGCTCAAACCCGACGCGAGGATCTGCTTCTTCAGCTCGGCCACATCGGCATCGCCTACCAGCGGGTGATCGGGTGTCGAGATCGGGTCCTGCCAGATCAGCTCCTCCGCAGGGACTTCTTTGCCCAGGTAGCACGATGTCGGCCCCATATCGCGGTGGCACAGTTTGAACCATGCACGCGCAAAGGCATCAGCGAACTGGTCAGGGTTGGCGTGGAACCGCTTGGAGATTTCCAGATAGGCAGGATCCACTTTCATGGCCATATCTGCGGTGGTCATCATCGGCGGGTGCTTGGCGTCGAAATGTGCGTCGGGCACGGCGTCGGCCATGGCACCATTCGCTGGCTTCCACTGCTGTGCGCCTGCGGGGGATTTCGTCAGCTCCCACTCGGTACCGAGCAGCGTGTCGAAATAGGACATGTCCCATGTGATCGGCGTCGGTGTCCATGCGCCTTCGATCCCCGATGTGATGGCATCCACACCCTTGCCGCTCTTGTGCGTCGAGAGCCAGCCAAAGCCCTGTGCCTCTATCGGTGCGCCCTCAGGCTCTGCCCCGACCAATGCTGCATCGCCTGCGCCATGCGCTTTTCCGAAGGTGTGACCACCCGCAACCAGTGCCACAGTCTCTTCATCGTTCATCGCCATACGCGCAAATGTGTCGCGGATGTCATGGGCGGAGGCCTGTGGATCGGGGTTACCGTCTGGTCCTTCGGGGTTCACATAGATCAGACCCATCTGCACAGCGGCCAGCGGGTTTTCCAGATCACGCTCACCAGTGTAGCGGGAATTTTTGCCGCCAGACTCTTCGAGCCAGATTTCTTCGGACCCCCAATAGATGTCCTCTTCAGGCTCCCAGATATCAGCGCGACCACCGGCAAAGCCGAATGTCTCGAACCCCATATCCTCAAGTGCGCAGTTGCCTGCGAGGATCATCAGATCGGCCCAGGAGATTTTGTTGCCGTACTTCTGTTTGATGGGCCAGAGCAGGCGGCGAGCTTTATCAAGGTTGCCGTTATCGGGCCATGAGTTCAGCGGCGCAAAACGCTGGGTGCCAGAGGTAGAGCCACCACGGCCATCAGCCGTCCGGTAGGTCCCTGCGGAGTGCCACGCCATGCGGATAAAGAACGGGCCGTAATGACCGTAATCTGCGGGCCACCAATCCTGGCTGTCTTTCATCAACGCATAGATGTCGGATTTCACCGCATCCAGATCAAGCTGCTTGAACGCTTCGGCATAGTTGAAGGTGCCGCCCATCGGGTCAGAGGCAGGCTGGTTCTGGTGGAGCATTTTCAGGTTAAGCTGGTTTGGCCACCAGTCACGGTTGGAGCGTACAGAGTTGTTTGCCGCTTTACCCGCGCCAAAACCCATGGGGCAGCCGCCCTGTTCGCCGTTGTCTGATCCGTCCATCATAATCTCTCTCCGCTATATGAAAAATTGAGGTGGGGATTCGCACCCCCGTGGAACCGTTCTAACAAGCCTGTGCCATATGTTTAAGTTTGATTTTCCGATAAGCGTGATAGGTTAAGCTTATGATCAATTTTACCCTTAAACAGCTCCGCTATTTCGAGGCCGTCGCGCGACAGGCCCATTTTGGCCGCGCCGCCGAGATGTGCTCGATTTCGCAGCCTGCGCTCTCGGCCCAGATCGCAGCCTTAGAAACCACCGTTGGCCTTAAGCTCTTTGAACGCTCGGCCCGTCAGGTCCGCCTCACACCCTTTGGCGAGCAATTCGCCCCCCGCGCTCGCGACATCTTGCGCGAGGCAGAGGCCCTGTCAGAGATGGCGCGCGGTGCTGGTGGTACCGCCCTCACCCGCCTGCGCATCGGGGTGATCCCGACGATTGCCCCCTATCTGCTGCCCTCTGTTATCGGGCATATCACCGCCGCCCACCCCGAAATCGACCTACTGGTCCGCGAGACGATGACCCACAAGCTCATCGAGGAGTTGAGTGATGGCAAGCTCGACTGCGCCATCGTCGCCCTGCCCGTGTCCGAGCCTGCTTTTACCGAAGTGGCGCTGTTTGACGAGGCGATGGTGCTGGTGCGCCCTGCGGGGGATGCGGGACGTCCTGTGCCTAATATGGATACGCTGAGCCAGATGAAGCTACTGTTGCTAGAAGAAGGACACTGCTTTCGCGATCAGGCACTGTCGTTCTGTGCGCTGCGCAATACGCTGCCACGTGAGGGGCTGGACGGCTCCTCGCTCAGCACATTGGTACAGATGGTGGGCGCGGGCATCGGTGTCACGTTGATCCCTGAAATGGCAGTACCAGTCGAGACACGGTCGGCCAGTGTCGATATTGCAGCGATGGGCGCGCCACATCCCAAACGCACTGTGGGGATGATCTGGCGCAAGTCCTCCGCCCTGTCTCAAAAGCTGGAAGGTATTGCGGCGCTGGTGCGCGACGCTGCTGCCGCACACCCCGCCTTTGCAAATGCCTAAAGCGCGGTTTTCACAGTGCCGTCAGCGATCCATCCGTCAAAGACAGCCAGCGCCGCATCGGCGAAAGCTTGATCGTTAATGTGACAGTCGAGCATCGTCAGTTCTGTCGGCGCTTTTACAGATTTCTCCATCTCGTCCACCATAGCGGTCAAAGCGTCGGGATCATGGGCAGGACCGCCCTCCTTGTCCCACTCCTCGATGCCATGGGTTGGCATAAGCACATGTACAGGCCCTTTGGCCGCTGCCAGACGCGCAGCCATCTCGCGCACAACACCGCGCCGCTCGTCGCCTGACAGGGCGGCTGATTTGATCAAACGGTTATGCGCATGGAACGGACGGTCATCATATTGTGCGGGAATATCCTGCCAGCCTGCAAAGTCGATGAGATCGGCACAGCCCGCCGCGACAATCTGGGGGATGCCCCTGGCCCCTGCTCCTGTCAGGCGGTCCGCGCCCGAATGCACAACCGAGCCACCAACCAGATTACTCAGCTCTTGCAGCGAGAAATCCATAACAGCAGCAAATTGACCCTGACGCGCCAGCGCCTCAAACGCCATGCCACCCATGCCCGTGGCGTGGAACACGGCCACGTCAAAGCCGCGCTCAAGCAGCGGATCGCGCAGGAGTTTCATATACTTGAGGCAGGACGAGCCGAGCGAGGTCATTCCGACCACAGGGCGCTTCGATACCGGCTTTTCTACCGCCATCGCAGCACCAAGGACAGCCCCCGCCGCTTGGGACAAGGATGATTTGCAGATCGGGTTCAGACCATACAGCCCGCCAGCCCAGAGGATCATCTGGATATCGGGGCTGAGCCGTTCTGTCGGTATGATCGGCGAAAAGCTGACAGTGGAGACGACATATTTCGGCACCCCCATCGGCAAGGCCTGCGCACAATCCAGTGCCAGATCGGTACCCATGGTGCCGCCCAGCACGATCATGCCGTCCATCTTTCCCTGCGCATGGAGTTGCGATGTGAGCAGCGATGCACCGCGGGCCATGATCTGCATGGCCATATTCTCGTCACCGCTGTCGATTGCCGCTTGAATCGACGATCCCCCCGCCTCTGCCACCTGATGCTTGGACCAGTCTGTCGGTTTGGACGGATCCCCCAGCACGCTCACATCCATCGAGACGACCTTGCCGCCCATCGCCTCGATCCGCTCGGCGACGTAGTGTAGTTCTTCGTCTTTGGTGTCGTATGTGCCAATCACAAGGATGGTTTTGGTCATGGGGAATGCTCCTCTATTGGCCGCCTTGGGTGGGGTGAATGTCGGTGTCCACGTCCTGCGCAGGGTTGCGCGCCTCTTTGATCAGGGTGCGAATGTGCAGGGCGATCACCAAAAGGATCATCGCGAATATTACCATCGCAATGGGCCGCTCTATCATGTCCAGCGGGTTCTTGACCCGTGGCATGGCCGAGCGCAGTTTCGTCTCCATGATCCCGCCCAGAACCATGCCGAGGATGATCGGCACAATCGGCAGGTTCAGACGTTTGAGGATCACACCAAACACCCCGAACCCCGCCGCAATCGCGCAATCAGTGATGGAGTTGCGCAGGCTGTAGACGCCAACGAACCCCAGCAGCAGGATCGTTACACCGATCAGCCGCGTGGGCAGTTCAATCATCTTGGTGAGCTTGTTGGTCGAGAACATCAAGAAAACCAGCACGATGACATTAAGCACAAGCAACGCCAGATAAAGCGCCATGACAAAGGGCATATCGTTCTGGAAAAGCTGCGGGCCGGGGATAACATTGTGCACGTAGAACACAGAGAGCATCATCGCCGTCAGCGCCTCCCCCGGAATGCCAAGTGCCAAGAGCGGGATCATCGCGGCAGCAGGCACGGCGTTATTCGCAGCCTCGGAGGCGATCAGCCCTTCGGGCGCACCTTTGCCAAAGAGTTCCGGCGTTTTGGACGTCTTTTGCGCATAGGTGTAGGACATGAATTGCGCCGTGAACTCCCCCACACCCGGGATCATGCCCATCAGCACGCCAAAGCTGGAAGAGACAGTCGCCACACGCTTGTAGAGCCACAGCTCTTTGAGGCCAGACAGCATGGAACCTTCGATCGAGGTCAGCTTGGGGCACTCGTCGGGCTGGGTAAGCAGAAGGAACGCTTGGCTCAGCGCGAAGAGGCCCAGCACGACTACAATGAGATCGACGCCAGAAGTGAGCCATGTCTGGCCAAAAGTGAACTGGCGCGAATAGGTGATCGGCTCAAGCCCGACAGTCTGGAGAAAAACCCCAAAGGCGGCGAGCATACCCGCCGCAAATATCTGGCCGCGGTGGGCCAGCACAACAAGGATGATCCCTAACAACGCCGCGAGGAAAATTTCGCGCGAGCCGAAATGCGGGGCAATCTTGGCCAGCAGCGGAGCGAGCAGCATGAGGCAGACGATGGAAAACACCCCGCCGAAGAAGGACGCGGAATAGGCCAACGCCACAGCGCGCCGCGCCTCCCCCTTTTGGGTCATCGGATATCCGTCATAGGTGGTCAGCGCGTTCACCGCTGTCCCGGGTGTATTAATCAACACCGCAGGCAAGGCACCGCCATACATGGAGGAGCCGTAAATCCCCAGTAGCATCACCAAACCAACCAAGGGCGGCAGCGCAAACGTCGCAGGCAGCAGAATCGCAATCGCCACCGCCGCTCCAACACCGGGGATGGCCCCAATAATCACTCCGCCAATGGAACCGATCAACAGCGCCAGCAGCACCTGCCAATCCATCAACAGCGTCACAGCGGAGGAGAATACATCCATTATCCAGATCTCTCAGAAATAGGTAAGCATGAAGGAGCGCAGCGTTGTCGGCAGCACTTCGTAGATCGCCCCACCAGGGATTTTGACCTGTAGGAAAGATTTGAACAGCACCACGATCGTGACCCCTGTCGCCGCCATACCCATCAGCACTTTGGGGTCGCGGTATCCCGCACGGGCCGCCAGCAACACGGCAAAAATTATGGTTGTGGCGAGATAGCCCAACTGCGGCACGGTAAAGACATAGGCCATGAACCAGCCTGCATATTCAACAGAGCGGACCCAGTCCCAGACCTCGGCCCAGCGGCCGTTGATGCGCGGAGACAATGCCGACGAGAGCAGATGCAATGCCGCAAAGAAAGTCATGAGCGCGATGGACACCGTCGGCCAGAACGCAGGCTGGGTGAAGGTTTTACCGCCCGATTTCCACGGCGCTTGGGCGCCAAGCTGGCTGAGCAGGAACAGCGAGAACGCCAGAAATGCCCAAGCAAAGACAATATCGCCCGGCCGCCTGTAGCGTTTGAAGAGCTCTTGCAGCCCTTTGAGACGGGTCATGGCATGACCTTTTTACAAATGTGGATCAGGGATCAAAAGCAGCGCCGCCTTTTCACAAAGCGGCGCTGCGGTTTGACTTATTCGAGCATGGCGCCGATTGCACCCATTGTCTCGATGTCCTGAGCAATTAGCGCTTTGCTCGCATCCGCATCGGACCAATAGACCAGCGCACCAGTCTCGGCAGCCAGTGCCTGTGCGCGCTCGGACATCACGGTTTCGGAGGCCACTGCGATAATCTTTTCACGCACGTCCGCTGGTGTGTCTTTGTGCACAAACAAACCGTTCCAAAGCGATACGTTCAACTCGGGCGCAAGCTCGGCCACTGTTGGCGTGTCAGGTGTGAGGCTGATGCGCTCCCCACCGATGGAAGCCAGCACTTTCACATCGCCCAAGCAGGGCAGAACCAATTGCAGGGTGGTGTTGATCACATCCACATCGCCAGAGGCCAGTGTGTTGCAATCCAGCGCGTCAAATGCCGCATCGGAGGCATAGGCAAAGCCCATCTTCTTTGCCAGTGCTTTGGTCACCTGCGTCGGCACCAGCGGAGCGCCGAAGTGGCCCAGTGCTACGTCGTTTTCTTTGGCATGTGCGGCAAGGCCCGCCATGTCGTCATAGGGCGCATCTTTACCTGCGACGATCACGAAGGGGTATGTGAGGAAGGTGCCAAGCGGCTCGAACGGATCAGGGCTCAGCTCTGGAATGCCGATATTTGGCCCGACAACAGGCACCGCGATGATGAACGAACCAATGGTATAGCCATCCGCAGGGGCCACAGCTACTTCAACTGCACCGGGGAACGGGCCGCCGCCGCCGCCGGGCTTGTTCACAACTGCTGCTGGCACGCCGTATTTGGTCTGAAAATCCTCGGCGATCATGCGCGTCAACACGTCTTCCAGATCACCCGGAGGCCACGGAACAACAAACGAGACAGGCTTTTCGGGGTATTCCGCAACAGCCGCGATGGGGGCTGCAAACAGCGCCAGTGCTGTGGTGGTGGCCAGAATGGCCTTGGTGACGTTCTTCATTTTCAACTCCCTGATGAGGGTCTTGTGACCCCTTTTAATGTCGCTTTGGTACCAGTGCATTTCCCAGCTTGACGACACTGGTACACTATTGTTACCGTTGGTACATATAGTTTGCACAATGGATTTCTATCTGTCAACTTCCCTGTGTCAAACCCGTTCACTGCCCTGCATCGGAGCCTTTAAAGAATGTCCAAACCCGTCATGAGCACTGTCGACAAAGCCCTGTCTTTGCTGCGGCATTTCTCGCTCCAGCGGCCAGAGATGGGGCTGAGCGAGTTGGCACGGCTGGCGGAATACGACAAGACAACCACGCTGCGCTGTCTGACAGCACTTGAGCGGAACGGATTCGTCGAGCAGGACCCGCAGTCCAAACACTACCGCCTTGGCCTCGCCCCTATTAACCTTGCGCGCATCCGCGAACGCAGCTTTCCGCTGCTCGCGATCCTCCAGCCCCATGTGGATGCCCTGCGCGACAGCACCCAAGAGACGGCCCATGCCACTGTGCTCTCTGCGGGCCGCCTGCTCACCGCACTAGTGAACGAGCCTGACCGCGCCACACGGGTGTTCATGGACCCCTCGGCTGATCTGCCGCTGCACGCCACTGCCTCTGGCATGGTGATCGCCGCGCACCTCCCCCCCGCCGAGCGCGCAACACTGATCGCCAGCGCCAGCTTTGAGCAGTTCACAGACAGCACACCCACCACGCCCGAAGCGTTGGAGGACATCTTTGCCAAGACCCGTGCACGCGGATTTGCCCGTGCAGAGCAGTCCTATGAGGATGACGTGATCGGAACCGCCGTAGCATTCTTTGGCCCGAACGGACGCCCTGCGGGTGCCATTGCGGTGGCCGCTGTTGCATCACGCTTTGACGCGGCCCTTGCGGCAAAAATTGAACAAGAGCTGGTGGCAACAGGCCACAAGCTCACCCGAGAACTCGGCGGGATTGCTCCTGCTGCCCTATCCTCAATACCGGAGCACGCGACATGAAAGACGAAAACTTCCTCAAGGCCAATAACGCCCGCCACATGTGGCACGCGATGGCCCACCCCGCCGATATGCACAAAAACCCGCCAAAAATCGTGACCAAAGGCAGCGGTGTGCGCATCACCGATCTCGACGGGCACGAGACAATTGATGCCGTGGGCGGGCTTTGGAATGTGAACTTGGGCTTCTCGAATGAAGCGGTGAAGGAAGCGATCAGAACCCAGCTTGACGACCTCCCTTACTATGCCACTTTCCGCGGCACCTCGAATGATCAAGTGATCGAGTTGAGCTACATGCTTGCCGAATTTTTTGCGCCTGACGGGCTGTCGCGCTCTTTCTTCACTTCGGGAGGCTCTGACAGCATCGAAGTTATGCTGCGTCTGGCGCGCCAGTATCACAAAATCCGAGGCCAAGGCGGGCGGACCAAATTCCTGTCGCTCAAAAAAGGCTATCACGGCACCCACACAGGCGGTGCCTCCATCAACGGCAACGCGAACTTCCGCACGCAGTACGAGCCGCTGCTGGCAGGCTGTCACCACATCCCTGCCCCCTACACCTACCGCAATCCGTTCAACGAGACGGACCCGGAGAAGCTGGCACAGCTTTGCCTGCAAGCGCTGGAGGACGAGATCAACTTCCAAGGGCCGCAGACCATAGCGGCGTTTATCATGGAGCCTGTCCTTGGGGCGGGCGGTGTAATCCCGCCCCACCCCAGCTTTTTACCCGGTGTGCGCGAGATTTGTTCGCGTCATGGCATCTTGTTGTTGCTCGACGAAGTCATTACGGCCTTTGGCCGTTTGGGCAGCTGGTCTGGCGCGCGTCACTTCGGCGTGAAGCCCGATATGATTGCAACGGCCAAGGCCATCACAAACGGCTACTTCCCATTTGGTGCTGTCATGATCTCCGACATGGTCGCCGAAGCCTTCGAGAACGACACCTCGGGGGCTGCCAACATCGGGTCAGGCTACACGTACTCTGGCCACCCTGTAGGGGCTGCGGCTGCTGTGGCCTGCCTAAAAGAAACCATACGCCTCAATGTAAAGGACAACGCCGCCGCACGTGGGGCGCAGATGTGGGAAGGGTTCAAAACGCTCAAGGAAAAATACGACATCATCGGCGATATCCGCGGCGGTGTCGGCCTCATGACCGCGATGGAACTCATTGGTGACAAAGATAAAAAATTCCCCCTCGACAAACCGCGCATCGACGCGATGTATGAGGCGACCTATGCCGCTGGCACGATGATCCGCGTCTCGGGTCCTAATGTGATCATCTCGCCGTCATTGGTGATCGAAGAGGCGGATGTAGCAAAAGTGCTGGCCGATCTGGATACTGGCCTGTCAGCAGCTTGACGGAACGATGCGACCATTGCAGCAGCGCCGTGCACGAGCCCGCGCCGTCCAGAATCTGCGACAGTGGGTCAGGTTTTGAAGGGGCTTTATCATAGCTTTTTTAGATACCTTCACCTGTGACTCTATGAAGGGTTAGGGAAAGATGCGCAGCTCTGCTAACTGGAGAAATTTTGAGTTGTCCTCAGAGGTTCAAATGCCCGATATGGTAAGCCGTTCCAAAATGGTCACTTTTGGAACGGTTATGCAGATGCAGCTAAGGTCTGGTTTGAGCCCAGATCGACCGAAACTGCATATCAAACTAATTGCTGTTTAGTCACATAAGCTGCTCAGCGCATTCGCTGTGACGGTGCAAAGGGCACTTCGTCATTTGGCTATTTACCGGCCTTGGCTTTCGAATGCATTGTTTCAATCGCGCGTTCGACACCAAAATTGTCCGGCAAATTATACCATTTTCCACTGCTGAGACTATGAAATACTGGCAAAAATGCAGTCCGTGGATTGTTAATCGCCAACATCCGAAGGTCCGTGCTCATTTCAGCAGCAGTTTTGCGTGCATTTTTCTCTTGTTGCCACGCGTTAACATCGTCTCGGGATTGAAAGTCGGGGTTCCAAGCTCCAACACAAAGCATTGCTTGACCCGCCTTGTCTGTCCAGAAAACCTCGCCCTCCGTTCTATTTAGGTAACCGAGGTCTGCCAGAATATTGAGGATTTCAACGTGGTTTTTCGGAGGTTTGAAAACACTCCGCGTCGCGGGAACTTCGCCCTGCCAGTCAACAAAGCCGAGATAGGATGCGAGGATTTCCGGGAAGAAGCCATCATATTTCCCTGACGCAAAATGCGCAGGAAATGCGTTCGTTGATTTTGCTAAAGTCTTTCGATGACCAGACTTAGGAAGTATCAGGTCAAGTTCATAGCACAACAAGTGTTCAGCATGTTCGGATGTCGAAAGTGACCATCCAGCAATGAGCTCGCCAACATGCGCTGTCGTTGATGGATCATAATCGCCGCGCGTTAACCTCAATACGAGATAGCTCGCTATTTTGGCGGATGCTTGTCTTATCAGTTCGTTTGGTGCCATGGCCTTCTTCCCCTTCGCCCCACTTCACCTCACAAATCGGTCCGGACTATGGCAGCAATTACGGCGCAAAATGACTTAGAACCCATCCTAGCAGCCTGAAGCTGTCCTTGGCATTAGCGAAAACAACGGCAGTAAACTTCGCACACCCTCCCAATAAAGACACCTTAAGAACGCTTTAAGCAAGATTAAGCGTGGTCGGCTCAATGCCGACCGCACCACTCTGCACGTCACCCTTCCAACAACACCTTTCCATACGCCTCGCGCAGTTTGTTTTTCTGCACCTTCCCCGTCGAGCCGATTGGCAATTCTTCGACAAAAATAACGCGGTCCGGCACCTGCCAGCTCTCGCATTTGCCCTTATAGAAGGCGAGCAGTTCTTCTTCAGTCACCTCCCCCGACTTGATCGCTACCAGCACAGGGCGCTCGTCCCACTTCTCGTGCAGGGCGGCAATTGCAGCGGCATTGGCAATCGCAGGGTGCGAGATCGCGATGTTCTCCAATGTCACAGTAGAAATCCACTCACCTCCCGACTTGATTATATCCTTGGAGCGGTCGCGGATGATCATGAACCCTTCGGCGTCGATGGTCGCCACATCACCCGTGTCGAACCAGCCATCATCGGTGAGCGCGGATTTCTCTTTGCCAAAGTATGTGTCCACAATCCACGGCCCGCGAGTTTGCAGATCGCCCTGCGCCTTGCCGTCATGGGGCAGCAGGTTGCCCGCCTCGTCCAGAATGCGCAGATCGACACCGTAGGGCGGACGCCCCTGCCCCAACCGGATCGCTGCCTGCTCCTCCGCCGAGAGGGCGGTATGGCGTTGCAGCAGTTGATTCACCGAGCCCAGCGGCGACGTCTCGGTCATGCCCCATGCATGGATCAAGTCCACACCGTATTCGGCAAACTTCGGGATCATGGACGGCGGCAGGGCCGAGCCGCCAACAACAGTGCGCGTCACGCTTGGCATCTTTGATCCTGTATCCTTTAACGCGGCCAACAGCCCCATCCAGATCGTCGGCACGCCCAGCGCCAGCGTCGTCTGCGTGTTGTCGATGAGGTTCACAAAGCTGGTTCCGTCCAGATTAGGCCCTGGCAACACCAGCTTACAACCCAACATGGCCGCAATATACGGTACACCCCAAGCATTGACATGGAACATCGGGACAACGGGCAGCACCGTATCAACGGCCGAGATATTGAGCGCATCAGGCTGGTTGCCCACAATTGTATGCAGCACGGTCGAGCGGTGGGAATACAGCACCCCCTTGGGATCACCCGTCGTGCCAGAAGTGTAGCACAGGCTGGATGCTGCATTCTCGTCCAGATCGGGGAACTGTGCGGACGCGTCACCTGTCTCCAGCAGCTCGTCAAAGAACAAGAGCCCCGGCACAGCTTCGGCAGCGGCCTCATCGCGTGGTCCCATCAGCACGATATGCTTGGTTTGCTGCAACGCGGGCGCGAGCTTGCCCGCTGGTGCCACGAAGGTGCCGTCGATAAACAGCACCTGATCCTCGGCGTGGTTGATGACATAGACCATCTGTTCTGGCCCCATGCGCGGGTTGATTGTGTGGCAAACAAAACCGCCCCCCGC
>CAWVWS010000034.1:0-22067 GCA_963933905.1 uncultured Sulfitobacter sp. | reverse complement strand
ACCCAGAGGCCTGCGCCGACGACGGCAAGCACCAAGAGCATGCCGAACGCGCCGATGCTGCGCAGGGTGGCGCGCAAATAGATGATGTAACCGATGATCAGGACCAGCCCTGTGAGTACGGCGATAGACATATTCATGCTGCCGTAGCTGCGCACCCATTGGACATAGTTATACTCGGTCGGGTTGAACGTCAGTGCCAGCAGTGCAAATGCGCAAATCCAGCGGATGAGAAAGCCCATGGTGGCGTGTCCTTTGATCAGTTTGGGCGCAATATCTGTGGCTGTGTGCGAAAAGTCTATGGGATGATGTCAGTTTGCGGTTTCGCGCAGGCACATGGGCGGCTATTAGGGGCACGGATTTGGATTGTGCACGCCGCGCGATCCGTGCTGCTTTGAGAGGAATATCATGGCCAATGTTGTTGTCGTAGGCGCCCAATGGGGTGATGAGGGTAAAGGCAAGATCGTCGACTGGCTCTCCGAGCGTGCCGATGTCATCGCACGCTTTCAGGGCGGCCATAACGCGGGTCACACGCTGGTGATTGATGGCGAAGTGTTCAAGCTTGCCGCCCTTCCATCAGGCATTGTGCGCGGGGGCAAGCTGAGCGTTATCGGCAATGGTGTGGTGTTGGACCCGTGGCATCTGAAAAAGGAAATTGAGCAAATCCGGACGCAGGGTGTTGTCGTCACGCCCGAAACGCTGATGATTGCGGAGAATACACCGCTGATCCTGCCAATCCACGGTGAACTGGACCGTGCGCGCGAAGAGCAGACGGCAGTGGCCAAAATCGGCACTACGGGGCGCGGTATTGGGCCTGCGTATGAGGATAAAGTTGGACGTCGGTCGGTGCGCGTCGCCGATCTTGGCGATGAAGCAACGCTGGAACTGCGCGTTGACCGTGCGTTGGTGCACCATGATGCACTGCGCCGCGGTCTGGGGTTGGAGCCTGTGGACCGTGCGCGTTTGCTGGCCGATTTGCGTGCCATTGCGCCATTTGTTTTGGAATATGCCGCGCCGGTCTGGAAAGTGCTCAATGAAAAGCGCCGCGCGGGCAAGCGGATCCTCTTCGAGGGTGCGCAGGGTGCCCTGTTGGACATAGACTTTGGGACATATCCATTTGTGACGTCTTCCAACGTGATCGCAGGGCAGGCTGCGACAGGCACAGGTGTGGGCCCCGGCGCGATCGACTTTGTTTTGGGCATCGTAAAAGCCTACACCACCCGCGTGGGCGAAGGACCGTTTCCCGCAGAGTTGCACGATCCGGATGGTCAACGACTGGGTGAACGCGGTCGCGAATTCGGCACCAATACCGGCCGCAAGCGCCGCTGTGGCTGGTTCGATGCGGTGCTGGTGCGCCAGACCTGTGCGACCTCTGGTGTGAACGGAATTTCATTTACCAAGCTGGATGTGTTGGACGGTTTCGAGACTTTGAAAATCTGTGTGGCCTATGAGTTGGACGGTCAGCGGCTGGATTATCTGCCGACTGCGGCGGACCAGCAGGCGCGCTGCACGCCGATTTATGAAGAGATGCCGGGCTGGTCTGAGTCGACCGAGGGCGCACGCTCTTGGGCGGATTTGCCTGCCGAAGCGATCAAATATGTGCGCCGTGTGGAGGAGTTGATCGAGTGTCCTGTGGCGCTGTTGTCGACCTCGCCAGAGCGTGAGGACACGATTTTGGTCACGGATCCTTTTGCGGACTAAAGCAGTTTCCGAAAAGCCTGTAGCGCCTAACGCTGCCTGAAATGTTGGATTTCAAGGCGTTAGGTGATAGCGACTATTTTCAGTTATTCCGAAAAAGCTATGGATGTCGCGATTGAAAATGCTGCGGGGCGGGCCATCTTTGGCCTATCCCGTCGACCAACAGAGGAAAAGATGATGGCCCTGAGTTACAAAGCCCGCCGCCGCTGGTCCCTGTTTTTGCTGCTTGTGGCGCTGCCTGTTTATATCGTGTTTATGGTTTGGGGCATTGCACAGTTTGACCGCCCGCCCTTTTGGGTCGAGCTTTTGATCTATGTGGGGTCCGGTGTGATTTGGGCCTTTCCGCTCAAGGCGGTGTTCAAAGGCGTAGGGCAGGCCGATCCTGACGCGCCGCATGATCCGCAGGCGTGAAGGCAGCGGTTCCCATATTGCGCAGCTTTGATGAAGCAGCGGCCAAGGCATTTTACGTTGATTTTCTGGGGTTTGAAATTATTTTTGAGCATCGGTTCGGGGAGGATGCGCCGCTCTATTTTGCTGTGAGGCAAGGGACGTGTGAACTGCATTTGTCGGAGCATTTCGGGGATGGAACGCCGGGAACCTTTGTGCGGATCGAAGTGGAGGACGTGGCGGGGATGTCTGCGGCGCTGAACGCGAAGCAATACAAGAATGCCAAGCCCGGATGGCAGCGGCAGGAATGGGGATGGGACGAGATGAGCATTTCTGATCCTGCGGGAAACAAGCTGTTCTTTGCCTCACCGGTGCCAGAGAACAGCAAAAAGGCGGACCGTTAAGGCCCGCCTTTTGCGTTTTTATGGGGATTTGATCAGCCTGCGGCGCGTTTTGCCGGTTTGAAGCCGATCTGATCGGAGGCTTGGAAGCGTCCGCCCTGCATTTTTTCGATTTTACCTTCGCGCAGCAGCTTCCCAAAGGAGCGCAGGCTGTCTTCGCGGGTGAAGTTCTCTTTTTCCACCAGACGGACTTTGCTCATCAGTTGAGGGCGGGAGAACTGCTCGTGACCTTCAACAAAGGACAGGTAAGCGGCGGCTGCTTCGAGCAGGTCGGCCAATTTGGTGGCACCCATTTGCTCGGCGAAATCGGCGAAATCCTCGCTCTGCGGTGCGACCTGTGCGGCGGCGGCAGGTGCAACGGCAGCGCCGCGGCGCGGACGAACAGGGGTTACCTTTTTCACTTCGCCAGCGTCGATGCGCTGCTCTGCTAAGAGTTTAAGCTGTGCGGGACGCTGCTCTGCGGGGCGTTCGGTGCGGCTGCGCTCTCCTGAAACGGGGCGGTGCGGACGCACGACACTGGCCAGATCGTCGCGGTAGGCCCCATCGGTTTCAAGGTCCTCGTCTTTGCCAACAACAGCTTCGTCCGCTTTTTTGGCGGCGACTGCAGCGCGCAGATGGGCAAAGGCGTCACGGCGCGTGGCGGCCTCCGGCTCTTCCATTTGCTGCTCGCTTTCCTCCATCAGACGGGAGAAGTCCTCGTCTGCGGGGGTGGTGATACGGGCGCGGGCGGCGATGGCGGTTTGTGCTGCGACATCGTCTTCTTCGTCCTCGAATTCGTCGTCAAAGTCATCGTCTGATGCGTCGAAGTCGTCTTCTGCGGCCATATCGGCCTCAAGCTCGGCCAGTTCCTGTGCCAGCGCTTCCTCTTCCTCGTCGCTGAGGGTGGAGCGAGCGGCGCTTTGCGCAGAGGCTTTGCGGGTGCCTCGGCCTCGACTTCGTCTTCATCGTCTTCGTCGTATTCTTCAAGCTGGCCTGACTGAATGGCAGCTTCTAATGTGGCGCGCTTTACCTTGAGAACGCGGGTGCGGGGAGCGGCGTGCGCTGGTTTTGGTGCAACGGCTGCTGGCGCTTCGGCCACCACTTCGTCTTCCGCTTCCTCGGCTGTGTCGTCCTCGTCAAAGAGGTTCTCGTCGGTGAGGGACACGTCTTATGCAACGGCCTCGACACTGTCCATTGCTGCAAGGATATTGCCAGCGGTGTCATCCTCGTCGTCGTCGAAGTCATCTTCGTCTTCTTCGTTAAAGAAGTCTTCGTCATCGTCGTAGTCTTCCGCGTCACCGTAGTCGGCTGGCAGAACAGATGTTTCTGTTTCGCTGTCCAGACGGCTCAGAATGGCGGCGATGTCATCATCTTCGCTTTCTTCGTCAGCCTCTGCATCGTCATAGACGTCATCGGCGGCTTCGGTCTCGTCGTCGGCCTCTAGTGCGTCCTCGAGATCGCGCAGGGTATTGGCGAGCACATCGTCAGATGCCTCTGCATCGTCGGCATCGTCCGCGATGGCGTCGGTGATTTTCTCTGCGGGCGCGACAGTTGCGTCTGCGTGTTGGTCTTCGGAATAGTCAGGTGCTGCGACAGCTTCGCCTTGCTGGGAGACAACGGCGCGGATGCGCTTGAGCTTGTCTGCGATGCTGTCTGCTTTTGCGCGCTCTTGGGCGGGGATTTCATCCTCTTCGAAATCGTCCTGAACAGCCTTTGCGGATGTATCGGTCGTGGTGCTTTCTGCAAAGAAGGCTTCAACTTCTTCGTCAGGCAAGCTTGGCACGATGACGCGTTCTGCAACAGGTTTGGCGGCAACAGGTTCGGCAGAAACAGGCACGGCGCGGGGCGCTTTAGCTTCGACTTCTTCTTCAACTTTGACTTCTGCCTTTGGTGCCGCTTCGGGTGCAACAGTCTCCTCGACAGCCTCGTCAACGGGCGCTGTTTTGGGTTTTGTTATGATGCAGGCTTTTGGGGCTGTGAGGCCTACCTTTGCTTCCAGGCTTTCCGCGTTTGGTGCTTTTGCCTCAACGGTTTCAGCATCGGATGTTGCCTGATCTGCCGCTTGTGCTGCTTTCTCGACGGTGGCTTCGGCGATGGCGTCTGCCACGTCTTCGACAGCGTCGGAGGCAACGAGGGCTGTGGCCTGCTGTGGGGCGCTTTGGGCGGAGAGGACGATACGGCCCTTGTCTTCGCGTGCTTCTACGTGGCGCGAAATCTCGCGCTCTGCGATGCGGGCCAGCATTTGTGCGTCTGGCTGGACCGGTTCAGCGCCGAAATAGCGATCGTCGGCAGAAAGATCGCGAAAATACTCTGCGATGGCTTTCATCGTGCTAAAGGAATCATCGAATCCCTCAAGGGTGCATGAGAAAGTACCATAAGAAACGGTAAGAATTTTGTTGTTGTTAATCATCGGATGCTCGTCCTCTGCGTATTTTTTGGGACTTGTTTACCATGAAAGCCAAGGCCAAAGCAGCCCGAAACTGTGCCGCACGCGGTATCATTGTGTGGCGATATTGTGGTCACCCGCCAATTTGGGCATGTAGGTGCCATGTCTATTCCCCAACCTGATATTCCGTCAAAAGCCATTCTTAGCAGTTCCCATCCTGTCGTGTTCCTCGGTGGGGGGCATGCTAGCGCGGCAGACCTTGCGGATGCGTTAACCATCTGCGGCAAACTTGTTGCGGTGGATGGCGGCCTTGTGACAGCACAAACGGCAGGGCGGATGCCTGATGCCGTGATCGGTGATATGGACAGCGCCCCCCCAGAGGCATTGGCCCGAGTGCCAATTGCGCGACAGCACCAAGTGAGTGAACAACAATCTACCGATTTCGACAAGGCTCTTCGCAGTGTGGCGGCGCCTGTGGTGGTGGGTCTGGGGTTTTGCGGGGGGCGTGTGGATCATCAATTGGCCGCGTTTCACACCCTGTTGGTGCATGCGGACCGCCCTTGTATTCTGGTGGGTGCGGATGAGGTGATTGTGATGGCACCACCGCAGGTGTCGCTTGAGATGGTGGCGGGGGAGGTTGTCTCGCTGTTCCCGATGCTCCCTGTGCAGGGGCGCAGCACGGGGTTGGAATGGCCGATTGACGGGCTGGCTTTTGATCCGGCGCGGTTTGTTGGCACGTCGAACCGTGCGACGGGTGAAGTGACCCTGATGATGGATACGCCGGGCATGTTGTTGATCGTGCCGAAGCGCTATCTCAGGCCGCTGGTGGCGCATTTTGTGCAAGGCGGCGCGCGTTGGCCTGCTCGCGCAGCACCACGTACATCCCCGCTGCCACCGTCAGGGTAATGCCCAATGCGGCGAGCCTGTCGGGGAATTCACTGAACAGGAAATAGCCGACGACAGTGGCCACGGGGATTTCCAGATATTGCATCGGCGCGAGCGTGGCGCTGGGGGCGAAGCGCAGGGACCATGTCATCATAAGGTGCGCCAGCGTGCCGAGTGCGCCAATCGCGGCGAGAAGCAGCCATTCGTTTGGGGTGGGGAATGTGAGGGTGAGCGGCGTGAAGTCAGCCCAGATTCCAAGCGCCATAAATGGCGTCAGGATCAGCACTGCGATCACGCCACTGACGGCTTGAAGGGCGATGGGGTCCGCTTCTTTGGCGATCTGGCGGGTGGTTAGCATGAAGAGTGCAAAGATCAACGCGACGGCGACGGGAAGCATCGCGACCCAGCCTACGGCGAGGAAATTTGGCTGGATCACCAAAAGCGTGCCGACAAAACCTATGGCACAGGCGGCGATGCGGTGGGGCCCGACCTCTTCTCCCAGCACGAAATGGCCGAGCAGGAGCATAAAGAAAGGCATGACAAAGGCGATGGCGATGGCGTCTGCCAGTGGCAGATATTGCAGGGAGGTGAACATGCAGCCGATGCCAAGGATGTGGAGCACAGTGCGGATGCCTGCGAGCCGCCATGCGCGGGGCGAAAGACGCCACGGGATTGCATAAAAGAGGACAAGCGGGATCAGCAGGGCTGCCTGAACTGCAAAACGCACCAGAACAAGCTGGCCCAGCGGGATCGTCGCCCCCAGCACCTTTGCAAGCGAATCGCCCAGCGGGGCGAGGATGCAAAAGCCGAGCATCAGGACGATGCCGAGGATGGGTTTATCTGGTGTCATGTGGATCAGGGGTAGGGTGACAGATCGGGTGTGGCAAGCCAGTTGTGGAGAGAGGCGATTTTTTCGAAAAATTCTAAAGCCTGGGGCAGGATTTGCGAGGTAGGCGGGGCGCGTGATGCCCCGCCTGTTCGGTTTAGAGCAGGGCGAGCAGAGCTTTTGCCGCTGCCTCGGAGGAGGCGGGGTTCTGGCCTGTCACCAGTTTGCCGTCCGTGGTGGCAAAGCTGGCCCAGTCATCACTGCGCACAAAGGTGGCGCCGTTGTCCGTCAGCATGTCCTCCACAAGGAAAGGGACAACATCCGTCAGGCCCACTGCGGCTTCTTCGGTGTTGGTGAACCCTGTGACCTTGCGGCCTGACACGAAGGGTTTTCCGTCCATCTTGGGATGTTTGAAGATAGCAGGGGCGTGGCAGACAGCACCGATGGGCAAATCACGCTTTGCGAAGTCCTCGATCAGGCGGATGCTGTCGGCGTCTTCGGCCAGATCCCAGAGTGGGCCGTGGCCACCGGGGTAGAAGACGGCGTCGTAGCCCTCAGCAGTGATCTCGGAGAGGACGCGTGTGGCGGCGAGTTCCGCTTGGGCATCGTCATCTGATTTGAAGCGCTTGGTGGCTTCAGTCTGGGAGCCTTCCGCATCGCTTTTTGGATCAAGCGGGGGTTGGCCGCCTTTGGGGGAGGCCAATGTGATCGTCGCCCCTGCGTCTTTGAGCACGTAATAGGGAGCGGCGAATTCTTCGAGCCAGAAGCCCGTCTTCTCGCCAGTGTCACCGAGCTTGTCGTGGGAGGTGAGGATCATCAGAATATTCATGGGGTGTCCTGTCTGTTGCCAAGGCGTGCGGAAATTGCATGCGTCGGAGAGACAACGGACCTAAGCGCTGTGGGTTCCTTATGAAACAGATGACGGTGCGTCAGACACGCGATCAGCAGTTGGGGACGTTGACGGCGAGGCCGCCGAGGGATGTTTCCTTGTACTTCTCGCTCATGTCCGCGCCTGTCTGGCGCATTGTCTCGATGCAGGCATCCAGCGGGACGAGGTGTGTGCCGTCGCCGCGCAGGGCCAATGATGCAGCGGAGACTGCTTTGATCGCACCGAGGCCATTGCGCTCGATACACGGCACTTGGACCAGACCGCGCACGGGGTCGCAGGTCATGCCGAGGTGGTGCTCAAGCGCGATCTCGGCGGCGTTCTCGACCTGCTCGGGCGTGCCGCCCATCACTGCGCAAAGGGCACCTGCGGACATGGCCGCGGCGGAGCCTACTTCGGCCTGACAACCCGCTTCAGCACCGGAGATGGAGGCGTTGAATTTCACGAGGCCTCCGATGGCGGCGGCGGTGAGGAGGAAATCCTCGATATGGCTCTCGGAGGCGCCTGGCACATGGTCGAGGTAGTAGCGCAGGGTTGCGGGCATGACACCTGCGGCACCGTTGGTGGGGGCAGTGACGACTTGACCGCCTGCGGCGTTCTCCTCGTTAACGGCCATAGCATAGGTGCTCATCCAGTCGTTGATGGTGTGGGGGGCGGATTGGTTCATGCCACGCTCTGCCAGCAGGGCGTCATGGATGCCTTTGGCGCGGCGCTTGACGTTGAGGCCACCCGGCAGGATGCCGTCGGTCTCAAGGCCGCGATTGATGCAGTCGTTCATCACTTGCCACAGCCGTTTGGTGCCTGATTTGAGGTTCTCGGCCCCGCCGCGCGATTCCTCGTTGGCGCGTTTCATACCTGCGATGGTCTTGCCAGACGCTTTTGCCATTTCCAGCATCTCGGCGGCGGATTTGAAGGGGTAGGGAACGGCTGGGCCCTCGTCAGTGTCTTTGCCGCTGGCCAGTTCTTCCTCGGTCATGACAAAGCCGCCGCCGATGGAATAGTAGACCTGTCGCATTGTCACGTCCCCTTGGGCATCGGTGGCCATGAGGGTCATGCCATTGGCGTGGCCGCTGAGGGGATTGTCGTAGTCAAAGATCAGATCGGTCTTTGGATTGAAGTGCAGCGGGGCAAGGCCGTCTACGGTGATGGTCTGGGTTTGGGCGATCTCTTGCAGCACAGCGTCGGCTTTTTCGGCGTCATAGCTCTCGGGTGTGAAGCCTGCGAGGCCGAGGATCGTGGCGCGGTCGGTGGCGTGGCCGATGCCGGTAAAGGCCAAGCTGCCGTGCAGGGAGGCGCGCAGGCCTGCGAAGTGGAACGGCGAAGCGCGCAGTTGGTCAAGGAAGCGTGCAGCCGCCACCATCGGTCCCATGGTGTGCGACGATGACGGGCCAATGCCCACTTTGAACATCTCGAAGACGGATAGGAACATCAGGTGGCACTCCCTTCAGGAGGATTGGCATAGGTGGGTGCAGAGAATGGTGTGGCCCCCAAGCCTTCGGCGGTTTGGGCGGCATGGGCGGCGGGGCGGGCCTCAAGATCTTGGGCCAGTTTGAGCAGTGCGGGGAATTCTTGCAAGTCGAACCAAGTGGTTTGGTCCACAGGATAGAGGCGGCACCAGCGCAGGATCGCCATAACGTAATAGTCGAGCACATCGGGGGCACGGGGTGCGCTGTGATCGCGTGTAGCCTCGCGTGCGTCCAGCAGGTCGAGCGCGTCGGGCAGGGTCATTTGTGTGGGGCTGCGCCGTGTGAGGGTGTGGCGCAGTTGGGCCTGAGCAGACAGATCATCGCCCACGTATTTGGCGGGATAGAACAGCATGCGCAACTGGGCGTGCAGAGTGTTGGACGTAAAGAACAGCCATTTGAGAAAGTCGCCGCGGTCGGGCGCATCTGGCGCAGGGGCCATTGAGCCGTGGGTGTCGGCGAGCCAGAGCAGGATCGCGCCTGTTTCGAACAGGGGGCCGTGATCCGTCTCCAGCACGGGAATCAGGCCTGCGGGATTGAGGGCGCGGTAGGGCGCGCTGTCTTGTGCAGAGCGGCTGCGGTCCACCAGTGCAGTGCGGTAAGGCAGCTCCATTTCCTCCAGCACGAGGCGGACGATCAGGGAGGCATTATCAGGGGCGTAATGGAGCACATAGGTCATGGGCATCTTCTAACGCGGGTGCGTGGTCTTTTACGCGCCAAAAGCGACGTTTGGCACTGCGATTCCAGCGCCTGCGTGGTCGTGTGCAGTGAAAGAAAGTGCGATAGGGGATTTGGTGAAGCGGATGTTTGGCATTTTTGTGGGTGGCCAGTGGCGATGTTTCGCAAATTGCAGCGGCCAAGGGGTCGCACAGGGGGGCCAAGGCCCCTATAAGGGCGCAACTGCCAAAGGAGTCGTATCCATGTCCTCAGATCTGTCCCCCATCGACAAAGCAAAATTTGTGGCGGCCAAACGCGCTGTGGAATTCGTCGAGAACGGGATGCGTGTCGGCCTTGGGACGGGATCAACGGCGGCGTGGTTGGTGCGCTGTCTGGGCGAGTTGGTGCGCGATGACGGTCTCAAGATCAAAGGCATCCCGACCTCAAGTCGCACGGCGCAACTGGCGCGTGAAGTCGGCATTGATGTCATCAGTCTGGACGAGGCAAAATGGCTCGACCTGACGATTGACGGGGCGGACGAGTTTGACGGCGATCTCAACCTGATCAAGGGCGGTGGTGGTGCATTGCTGCAAGAAAAGATCGTTGCGATGGCAAGTGACCGCATGATTGTGATTGCCGATATCGGCAAAGAGGTCGAGCATCTGGGTGCCTTCCCGCTGCCCATCGAAGTGATCCCCTTTGGCTGGCAGACAACGCAGGCCTTGGTCGAGGAGACGCTGATTTCGATGGATGTGCTGGGACGGTCCAGCACCTTGCGGATGAACGGCGATCGCCCGTTTATGACCGACGAGGGTAATCACATCCTTGATCTGCACCTCAACCGCATCGGCAACCCGCGCCAGCTTGCGCTGGTGATCAACCAGATGCCTGGCGTGGTCGAGAACGGTCTGTTTATTGATATCTGTGACACAGTTGTGATCGGCTATGGCGACGAGCGTGTTGACGTGCGCGACATTAACGAGGGAACTGTTGCGACCGAGCGCCTTGATTTTGTCGAAAGCGACAACCTGTTTTCCGATCTGAGTGACTGAAGGACCCTGATACTATGAGCGAATTTGACTATGACCTGTTTGTAATCGGGGGCGGCTCTGGTGGGGTGCGTGCGGCGCGTGTGGCAGCGGGCGAGTACGGTGCAAAGGTCGGGCTGGCCGAGGAAAGCCGCTATGGCGGGACTTGTGTGATCCGGGGATGTGTGCCGAAAAAGCTGATGGTGTTTGCCTCTACTTATCGCGACAGTTTTCAGGATGCGCGTGATTACGGCTGGGAGGTCAATGACGGCCCGTTTGACTGGCACAACTTTGCGGGCAAGATGCGGGCCGAGTTGGACCGCCTTGAGGGGATTTACCGCAACCTGCTCGACAATTCCGGGGTCGAGAAGTTTGACGCGCGCGCCACGTTAAAGGATGCCCATACGGTCAAGCTGTCCACGGGTGAGGAAAAGACGGCCAAGCATATCCTGATTGCCACGGGCGGCCGTCCTGTTCGGCCAGATATGAAAAATGCCGAGCTTGGGCTGGTCTCCGACGATATCTTTGATCTGGAGGCGCTGCCGCGTTCGATGCTGATTGTGGGCGGCGGATATATCGCCTGTGAGTTCGCTTGCATCCTGCATGGCCTCGGGGTGGATGTGTCGATGTATTATCGTGGTGGCCAGATCCTCAACGGGTTTGACGACGAGGCACGTGGCCTTGTGGCCGAGCAGATGCGCACACGCGGCATCAACATGCATTCGGGCGCGAGCATTCTGGAAATGGAGAGCCGCGAAGGCGGCACATGGGTCAAATCCACCATGGGCAAGGAAAAGATATTCGACAAAGTCTTCTTTGCAACGGGGCGTGCGCCCAACTCAGACAATATGGGGCTGGAAGATATCGGTGTAGCGCTGGGCCGGAATGGGGCCATCGAAGTCAATGAATACAGCCAGACAGGTGTGCCGTCGGTCTATGCGATTGGTGATGTGACGGACCGCGTGAACCTGACGCCTGTGGCGATCCGCGAGGGCATGGCCTTTGTCAAAACTGTCTTTGGCGGGGAGCCTATGCCAGTGGATCACGATCTGATCCCGTCGGCCGTATTTACGCAGCCTGAAATGGGGACTGTGGGGCTGAGCGAGGAAGAGGCGGCCAAGCAGGAGCCGATCGAGGTTTATGCCACATCGTTCAAGCCGATGCAGACCGCATTTGCGGGACGCGAGGACCGCGTGATGATGAAGCTCATTGTCTCGCAGGAGAGCCGCGTCGTGCTGGGTTGTCATATCGTCGCACCGCAAGCGGGCGAGATGATCCAGATGGCAGGCATTGCGATCAAGATGGGTGCCACAAAAGAGCAGTTTGACCAGACCTGCGCGGTGCATCCCACAATGTCCGAGGAACTGGTGACAATGCGAAATCCTGTGCGCACGACCTAAGCGCGCAAATTTAGACGGGATGTGGGCATATCTTAAGCGCCCACATCTTGAAATAACCGTGTAGACCCACAGTTTACACTTATACGACAAGCCCGGTCCGGTACGGGGCGACTTAAAGAGGGAAATACATATGGCTGGCAACACAGGCGGTCCTTGGGGCGGCGGTGGCAATTCAGGCGGCGGCAACGACGGCGGCGGCAATAACGGTGGCTCGAACGGGGGCGGCAATAATGGCGGCAACCGTGGGAACAACGGCGGCGGCAATGGTGGCGGTGACAAACCCCCGATCCCCGAGATCGACGAACTGGTGAAGCAGGGTCAGGAAAAGCTGCGTGTGTTGATGGGTGGCGGTGGCCGTTCCAACGGGACCGGCGGCGGTTCTGGTGATGGTGGCGGTGCCCCCGAGATCACGCGCGGCATGGTTGGCATCGGTGCAGTTGTTGCACTGGTCGCTTGGGGCTTTGCCTCCAGCTATACGGTGCGTCCCGAACAGCAGTCCATCGAGCTTTTCTTGGGTAAATTTTCTGGCATCGGTACCGAGGGTCTGAACTTTGCCCCTTGGCCTGTTGTGACAGCCGAAGTGTTTGACGTAACAACCAACCGTACAGAAACCCTTGGCGTTAGCCGCGGCGGTGCTGGCAATGACGGTCTGATGCTGACCACGGACGAGAACATCGTCGACATTGATTTTCAGGTCGTCTGGAACATCAAGGACGCCGAGCAGTTCAAATTCTCGCTGCGCGATCCTGATGCGTCTGTGCGTGCGATTTCCGAATCCGCGATGCGGGAGATCATTGCCCAGTCCGAGCTGGCACCGATCCTCAGCCGTGACCGTGGTCTGGTGGAAGAGCAGGTTAAGGCGCTCATCCAGTCGACACTGGATAACCGCGAGACAGGTATCAATGTGTTGCGTGTGAACGTGAACAAAGTTGACCCGCCAAGCCGTACCGTCACTGTAACAGCCGCCAATGGTGCGACCGAGCAGGTATCGGTTGTGGATGCGTTCCGCGACGTTCAGGCGGCTGAGCAAGAGCGTGACCGCCTTGAGCGACAGGCGGATGCCTATGCGAACCAGAAAACTGCGGAAGCACGAGGTGAAAGCGCCAAGCTGCTGGAAGCGGCAGAAGGCTACCGTGCGCGCGAAGTCAACGGCGCAATCGGTGAGGCGTCCCGCTTTGAAGCGGTTTTGACGGAATACACAGCGGCGCCTGAAGTGACGCGCAAGCGCCTCTATCTGGAGACGATGGAAAAGGTGTTCGGACAGGTGGACAAGATTATTCTTGAAAACAACGGTAATGAAGGAGGCGGGCAGGGTGTTGTCCCGTATCTGCCGCTGAACGAGTTGCGCCGCAGTGGAGGAAACAACTGATGAACAAGCTTAATTTTCTGCTTCCTGTTGTTGCCATCGTTGGTGCAGCGCTCTTGTCGTCAATCTTTGTTGTGGACGAGCGCGAGAAGGCGCTTGTCCTGCGCTTTGGCCAGATCAAGCAGGTCCGTACAGAGCCCGGCTTGGGCTTTAAGGTGCCGATGATCGATGAGGTTGTGCGTTTTGAAGACCGTATTTTGTCGCTCGAGACGCCGCTGATCGAGGTAACACCCTCTGATGATCGTCGTTTGGAAATCGACGCCTTCGTGCTCTACCGCATCGACGACATTGTGCAGTACCGCCAAGCGATCGGTTCTGGTGGTGAGGCCCGTGCGGCCAATGACCTGAGCGGTATTCTGGAATCCCAGATCCGTGCGGTTCTGGGTTCGCAGGGTGTGACCTCCAATACTATCCTGTCGCCCGAGCGTTCCGAGTTGATGGACCAGATCCGTGTGCGTGCCGATGCCCGTGCAAACGCGCTGGGCCTTGCAGTTGTGGATGTGCGTCTGCGCCAGACCAACCTGCCCGAGCAGAACTTTGACGCGACGCTTCAGCGTATGATCGCGGAGCGCGAGCGTGAAGCGACGGACGAGCGTGCGCGTGGTCGTGAAGCGGCCCAGCGTGTGACGGCCCTTGCGGATCGTACGTTCGAGGAGATTATCTCCGAGGCGACCCGTGATGCGCGGATCATTGAAGGTGAAGCGGATGCGGAGCGGAACCGTATTTTTGCAGAAGCCTACTCCAAAGACCCCGAGTTCTTTGAATTCTACCGGTCTTTGGCGGCGTATGAGCAGTCCTTGCTTGGTACTAATACAAGCATGGTTCTGTCACCGGACAGCGAGTTCTTTAACTACCTGCGCTCCGATCAGGGGACACGTTCGGACGAGGGTGAGCGCAACTAAGCTGCGCGAAACATGATATTGGAAAAGGGGCCGCAGGTGTCTGACGGCCCCTTTTTGCATTTGCCCGACGGAGGTCGAGAGTTGCGCTGTGCAGGGCGCATATCGGGGCAAGTTTCTATAAATCTGTGTAATGCACGCACGGGTTTGTTAACGCAGGTTGAAATGAACGGGATAAGGCACATGTTTCATATTGCGGACAAGCGGCACAGCATGCAGTCTGACAGCCAATACTATCGCCCCGTCTGGGGGCATGACTTCGATCAGGAGACAATATATGCAGCCCAAAGCGGTCGCCCAAACACGCGGTAAGTCACGGACAAACCCACTCTCGCCGCTTATGCGCGCAGCCCTTATCGGGGTGATGGCGCTGTCGCTGGTGGTTCTGCAAGCGGTCATGGCCTATGCCAAGCCCGAAAGCCTTGCCCCCTTGGCGGAAAAGATCAGCCCTTCAGTGGTGAATATCACGACATCCACCTTGGTGGAGGGGCGAACAGGGCCACGGGGCATCGTGCCCGAAGGGTCACCGTTCGAGGATTTCTTTCGCGAGTTTCAGGACCGTAACCGTGGTGATGAAGACGGCGCCACCCCTGCACCGCGCCGCTCCTCGGCACTCGGCTCGGGCTTTGTCATTTCCGAAGACGGCTATGTGGTGACAAACAACCACGTGATCGAGGGCGCGGACGAAATCACCATCGAGTTCTTCTCGGGCGAGGAGTTGATTGCGAAAGTGATCGGCACGGACCCGAACACGGATATCGCTCTGTTGAAAGTCGAAGCCGACAAGCCACTCCCTTTTGTGAGCTTCGGCAACAGTGACGCCGCCCGCGTGGGCGATTGGGTTATTGCGATGGGCAATCCGCTGGGGCAAGGGTTTTCTGTGTCAGCTGGTATCGTAAGTGCGCGCAACCGTGCGCTGTCGGGTACGTATGACGACTACATCCAGACTGATGCGGCGATCAACCGTGGCAACTCTGGCGGGCCATTGTTCAACATGGACGGCTCTGTCATCGGTGTGAATACGGCCATCCTGTCACCTAATGGTGGCTCTATCGGGATCGGCTTTTCCATGGCGTCCAACGTGGTGACGCGTGTGGTGGACCAGCTTAAGGAGTTTGGCGAGACGCGCCGCGGCTGGCTTGGTGTGCGCATTCAGGATGTGACACAGGATGTGGCCGATGCGATGGGCCTTGAGGCGTCAACGGGCGCGTTGATTACCGACGTGCCTGACGGTCCTGCAAAGGATGCAGGCCTCGAGACTGGTGATGTGATCATGTCGTTTGATGGTGTTGAAGTCGAGGACACACGCGGTCTGGTGCGCCAAGTGGGCAATAGCCCTGTGGGTGCGACGGTTCGGGTAACTATTCTGCGCGAAGGAAAGACACAGACGATCCCCGTTGTGCTTGGCCGTCGTGAAGATGCCGATGCCTCTGCAACGCCTGCTGTTGAAGAAGAGCCGGAAACCCCTGATGCGCCTGAAGTCTCCTCGCTCATGGGGCTGACTGTAACGCCTCTTACCGACGAGATGCGCACAGAGCTGAATGCGGCATCTGATATGGTTGGCCTTGCTGTGACCGATGTGGAAGAGGGATCAGAAGCGTTCGAAAAAGGTCTGCGTGCGGGCGATATTATCACTGAAGCAGGCCAGCAGAAGATCACGTCGATTGCCGATCTGAATGGCCGTGTGGACGCAGCACGCGAGGCGGGACGCAAGTCTTTGTTGCTCTTGGTGCGCCGTGCGGGTGATCCGCGGTTTGTAGCACTGACGCTCGAAGACGAGTAAGCGTAAAGCACAGATGCTGTGTGAAAGGGCGCCCCCCTTGGGGGCGCTTTTTTTATGGGGTTATTGGGTGCGGGGGACGGCGACGATGCCAAGGTCACGCGCAGTCTCGATTGACAGCACATCGCTGGGCAGGCCAGCGGCCGTTTGCACGGCCAGAACGGCGCGGCGGGTGGCGTCGTCCATATTCCCGCTCACAGCGCCGCTGTATTGTCCGCGTGCCTGCAGGGCGCGTTGCAGGGTCGAGACGAATTCGACCGTGAAGGCAGGCGGGCAGGGGATTTCGAACCAGCGGTCGGTACGCGGGGTCACGATCTGCTGGCGGCTTTCCTCGCGGTAGACGGGCAACGTGGCGATGGTGCCGTCTGCGTTGATCTTGGCGGGGGTGACGAGAATTTGTTCGGTCACGGTTTCCACCACGGCGGGTGTGGGGATCTTGCCCCAGCATGTGCCCGGTGGTGCGCCTGCGGGCGCCAAGCCATTACCGACGATTGTGCCGCTTTCCGATACGGTCTGCCCTTGCAGGCAGGCACCAAGAAATACAGACCCCAAAAGGGCCGTTACGCTGCGGGGGATGCCGCGAAAGGAATATGCCTGTGTCATAGCCCAATGCCTTTGGGTCTGTTTTGCTCCAGCAGGTGATACCGTGTTTTTGCCCCCTTGCCTAGAACGCAGACCACCTGCGGCATGATGCTGCGCAAAAGGGGCTGGTACGTCCCGAAACGCATGGTTAGAAATAACGGAATTCACCTTGAAAGGGCGCTTTGATGGCCAAGATTACTTATGTAGAACACAATGGCAAAGAACATGTTGTCGAGGTTGCAAATGGCCTGACGGTCATGGAAGGCGCACGCGACAACAACATTCCGGGCATCGAGGCAGATTGTGGCGGGGCATGTGCCTGCTCGACCTGCCATGTCTATGTGGATGAGGCGTGGACGGATAAGCTGCCGCCAAAGGACGATATGGAGGAAGACATGCTTGATTTCGCTTATGAGCCTGATCCTGCCAAATCACGCCTGACGTGCCAGTTGAAAGTAACGGACGCTTTGGACGGTTTGCGCGTCAAAATGCCAGAAAAGCAGATTTGATGGGAGCAGGGGCGCGGCGTCTGGCGCGGCACGTGTGGGGCAGTTCTTCGCGCCGCGCGCTGCTGGCGTTGGGCGTTTTGCTGGCCCCCCTTGCCACACCTGCTTTTGCCGCCGAGGGGGCGATTGTCGCGGCCCGTTATGTTGAGCCAACGACGCGGTACACGCACGGTGTGTTGGGCGACGCGATCGAGCATGGCGCGATAGAGTTGGAGCTTGAAGGCACCAGCACCCGCAGGGTGATCCGGCTGCCGGAGGAGCGCGTGTTCGAGGATACAGAGCCGAGTGTGGTTGACGTGGATGGCGATGGTCGTGCTGAAGTTGTGGTGGTTGAATCCCATCAAAATCAAGGCGCGCGTTTGGCGATCTACACCGCAGAAGGGCTGCTTGCCGCGACCCCTTACATCGGCACGCGCAATCGCTGGCTCGCTCCGATTGCGATTGCTGATATGGACGGGGATGGTTTGGTCGAGTTGGCCTATATCGACCGCCCGCATCTGGCGAAGACCCTGCGCATCTGGCGGTTTGCGAACGGTAAGCTGGGCGATGTTGCAGCCCTTGGGGGGCTGACAAACCACCGCATTGGCGAGCGCGACATCGGCGGCGGGTTGCGTGACTGCGGAGCTGGCACCGAGATGATCGTAGCCAGTGCGGACTGGCGGCAGCTGATCGCAGTCACCTTTGACGGCGCGTCCCTGTCGGCCCGTCAGATCGGCGCACACAAGAACCGCGCCAGCTTTTCCAAAGCACTGGCCTGTGAATGAGGATCTTTGCCGGCATCATAGTGGCGCTGCTGGCATCGTCAGCTGTAGCACAGGAACAGCTGACCCCTGACGGGTTTCTGGACCTCGCCCATGGCCGCACGCTGAGCTTTACGAATATCCAAAGCGGAAATTTGGTCGGGGTGGAGCAATTCCTGCGCCGTGACCTGTCTGTTTGGGCGGACGAGACGGGCCGCTGCACCTACGGCAGGATCGAGCAGCGCGGCCCGCTCCTTTGTTTTCTCTATGAGGACGCGCCTGATCCGGGCAATTGCTGGATCCCGTTTATTGACGAGGGCACGCTGTTGGTCCTGTCAGAGCGGACCCGCGAAGTGCAGCGCATCAGCGACATCAGCGAAAAGCCGGTGATTTGCGAAGGTGCGCCGACTTCCTGACTCTATTTTGCCAATAAACTCAAATCCCTGAGCCTCAGCCGAGCGTAAGACTTAGGACAGTGCGCGCCAGCCGATGTCACGGCGGCAAAACCCTTCGGGCCAATCGACGGCATCGACCATCGCATAGGCACGCTCCTGTGCTTGGGCCAGCGTGTCGCCCCGTGCCGTCACATTGAGAACGCGCCCGCCGACTGCAACGATCTGGCCATCACGCGCGGCGGTGCCTGCGTGAAAGACCATGTTGCTGCTGTCTTCCGGCATGCTGTCCAGCCCGCCAATAACCGACCCCTTTTCATATGCGGCGGGATAGCCTTTGGCGGCCAAAACCACCGTGAGCGCATGATCATTTCCCCAGTTCACACGCATGTCGTCCAGACGCCCTTCAGCGGCAGCATGCATCAAATCCAGCGCCTGCGCACCAAGGCGCATCATTAGCACCTGACATTCGGGATCGCCAAAACGCACGTTATACTCCACCAGACGCGGTGCGCCGTTCTGGATCATCAGACCGGCATAGAGCACACCCTGATAGGGCATCCCGCGTTTCGCCATCTCGGCCATACAAGGCCGGATGATCTCTGCCATGGCGCGCTCTGCGATCTCATCGGTGAGGACCGGAGCAGGGGAATAGGCACCCATGCCGCCCGTGTTAGGGCCAGTGTCACCGTCGCCCACGCGTTTGTGGTCTTGGGCTGTGCCGATCGGCAGGACGTTTTCGCCGTCACACAGGATGAAGAAGGAGGCCTCTTCGCCCTCCATGAACTCCTCGATCACGACTTCCGCGCCTGCCGCCCCGAATTCACCGCCGAACATGTCGTCAATGGCGGCCTCTGCTTGGGCAACAGTCTCGGCGATAATTACGCCTTTGCCTGCGGCCAGCCCGTCTGCTTTCACAACAATCGGCACACCTTGGGTCTGGACATAGGCTTTGGCGGCGGCGGCGTCGGTGAAATGGCCATAGGTGGCAGTCGGTGCGTTGCAGGCATCGCAAATCTCTTTGGTGAAGGCTTTTGACGCTTCCAGTGCTGCCGCTGCTTTGGACGGGCCAAAGACCAGCACACCCGCCTCACGCAGGCGGTCGGCGACGCCAGCGGCAAGTGGTGCTTCGGGTCCGATGATCACAAAGTCGATGTTGTTGCGTGCCGCAAACTCCACCACCGTGCCGCCGTCATTTATATCAATCGTCGCACAATCGGCGATCTGGGCGATGCCCGCATTTCCGGGGGCCACGATAAGCTTGTCACATTTGGGGTTTTGCAAAACCGCCCAAGCAAGGCTGTGTTCACGTCCACCACTGCCGAGGATTAGAATATTCATGGCGCGCACTCCCTTGGAACTCGTTGCTGGGCGTTTTATGCTGGAGGGGAGATTTGCACAAGGACGCAAGCATGGATCTGTTTGATGACATGAATGATGATGGGCCAGAAGACGCCCCCGCTGCGGACAACAGCCCCGAATATACCATAGGGGAGCTGTCTGGTGCGATCAAACGTGTGATCGAGAACGAATTCGGCCATGTGCGTGTGCGCGCCGAAGTGGGGCGGGTCAGCCTGCCACGCTCGGGCCATGTCTATCTCGATCTCAAGGATGACAAGGCCGTTATGGCGGGGATCATCTGGAAAGGGGTCGCGTCAAAGCTCACGACCATGCCCGAAGAGGGGATGGAAGTGATTGCCACTGGGCGCATTACGACCTTCCCCGGTCAGTCGAAGTACCAAATTATCATCGAAGATATCCAACCCGCTGGCATGGGTGCGCTCATGGCAGTGCTGGAAAAGCGCAAAGCGGCGCTGGCGGCTGAGGGCCTGTTCGATACCGCGCGCAAACGCCCCTTACCATACCTGCCGGAGATCATCGGTGTGGTCACATCGCCCTCTGGTGCTGTGATCCGCGATATCCTCCACCGCTTGCGCGACCGTTTCCCGCGTAAGGTGCTGATCTGGCCTGTCGCTGTGCAGGGCGCGAAATGCGCCCCCGAAGTGACCCGCGCCATTGAGGGGTTTAACCGACTCAGCCCCGGCGGCGCCCTGCCACGCCCCGATCTGATTATCGTGGCACGGGGTGGCGGCTCGGTTGAGGACCTTTGGGGGTTCAACGAAGAATCAGTGGTGCGTGCGGCTGCGGCATCCGACATCCCGCTGATCTCTGCCGTGGGGCACGAGACGGATACGACGCTCATCGACTATGCTTCTGACGTGCGTGCGCCGACACCGACTGCCGCTGCGGAACTTGCCGTGCCCGTGCGGGTCGAGCTGATGGCCTATCTGGACCAGCAACACGCAAGGATGAGCCGCGCCCTTAGCCAGGGGCTTGTTCAACGTGGCCAGCGCCTGCGTGATATGTCCCGCGCCCTGCCGCGCCCCGACAGCCTGCTCGACAGTCCGCGCCAGCGTCTGGACCGTGCAGGCGACAGGATGGAGCGCGCATCCACAATGCTGGACACGCCAAAACTACGCTTGGAACGTGCCGCGGCGCGTCTTGATCCTGCCCTGATAGCGGGTGTGCAACGCCGAAAAATGCACCTGTCCGATCTCAGTGGCGGGCTGCGCCCGCAAACCCTGCGCAACAAATTGAGCCAGAACCGCCAACGCCTTGAGGACCGCTCCAGAAGACTGGCACCCGCGCTGGAGCGTGAACGCAAGCTGCAAACGGCCCGCCTTGTTCGTGCGACAAAATCCCTCTCGGATGTCGGCACCCGCCAGATCGCCGCATGGCAAAGCCAGATCAGCGCAGCCGAGCGTTTGCGCCGCACGTTGGGCTATGAGGCAACGCTGGAGCGCGGATTTGCTGTGGTGCGCAGCGCAGGCGAAGTCGTCACGAACAGCACACAGGCCGCGAGCGCCAAAACACTTGAAATTCAGTTCGCAGATGGCAAGGTTACCGTCACGCCCCAAGCACAAGCCTCAACTTCATTTGGCCTGTAAACTCCGGGGAGGCTGCGCATCGCGGAGTCAGGGCAGAGGCCCTGCACTGTGAGCATCACAACGTTCTAAACGCCGATCTTGGGTCCCATACACAGTAGCTCTTCGGTGCTCTCGTTCGCCTCATAGAGCGGCGTGATAGCAGGGTCATTCTCAAACCGCGCAATCAGACCTATTGGGCCGAGTTGGAAGCTCCAGCATTGCGGTTCGGGGCGGTCGTCATAGGTGAAACAGATAAGTTCGCCCTGCTCAAACCACTCTCCCTCCTTGCATTCCCCGTCCAGAAACGACCAGCGCACGCGGCGGTTGGGCAGGTAAATCTCGGCTCCGTAAGGTTCTGCCCCGTTTCCGTAATAGAGGGTTTTGCCACGGGTATAGGCGTCAAACTCCGCAGCACTCATATTGGATTGTGCAAAAGCGGGCAGGGCTGCGAGGGTGCATAGGATCAGGGCCAGTATTTTCATAAAACAACCATGCCAGATGTGCTGCCCTGCCGCCAGAGGCAGCGCATGTTTCCGATGGGCATCAGCAGGGCATCGCGCACCGCGCAAAGGGCGTGTGAATTGTCGTTTTTCACCTCAACGCAACGCCTCGGTTTTGATAGGGTTTGGCAAAGAGATCAGGGGACGACGCACATGGCGCTGGATACAGACAAGAACGGCTCGGGTAAGGGGGCACCGGACAAGGGTGTTTGGAAGTCGGGCAAGGGCAAGGGCCGCCGCCATACCAAGGGTCGCCAGCTGGAAGACAGCGCATGGGGCGAAGTGCGTGATCTGCTGGGTGCAGAGCCTCGGGACCGTGATCTGCTGATCGAACATCTGCATCTGATTCAGGACGAGTTTGGCCATTTGTCTGCGGCACATC
>CAWVWS010000033.1:0-23041 GCA_963933905.1 uncultured Sulfitobacter sp. | reverse complement strand
TCCGCCTTGCGCTTGCGAGGATCGGCAATCGGAACGGCCTTCATCAACGCTTGGGTATAGGGATGCGCGGGGTTCTCGAACACTTCGCGGCGGGGTCCCAGCTCAACTATGCGGCCCAGATACATGACACCTACATGGTGGCTCACCCGCTCCACCACGGCCATATCGTGGGAGATGAACAGGAAGCTAAGCTCCATCTCCTGCTGCAATTCCATCATCAGGTTCAAAACCTGCGCCTGCACCGACACATCCAGCGCCGAGACGGCTTCATCCGCGATGATGAGCTTGGGATTCAACGCCAAGGCACGCGCGATCGCGACCCTCTGACGTTGACCGCCAGACAGCTCGTGCGGGAAGCGGCGCATGAAACTGCGCGGCAGCTCCACACGATCAAACAGCATTTCCACCCGATCATTCACGGCCTTGCCCTTGAGCGTCTGGAAATTATGGATCGGTTCGGCCACTTGATCCGCAAGGTTCATCTGCGGATTGAGCGAGGCAAACGGGTCCTGAAAAATCATCTGCATATCAAGGCGCGCCGTGCGCAGGTCCTTGGGATTGAGCGCCATGATATCCTTGCCGCCCAGATTGATCTCGCCCGAAAGAGGATCAACCAGCCGCAGGATCGAGCGGCCCGCCGTGGACTTGCCACACCCGCTCTCGCCCACAAGGCTCAGGGTCTGGCCCTTGTTGATGGTAAAACTCAAATCCTCAACCGCATGCACATTCGCAACCGTACGGCGCAGCAAACCGCCCGTCACCGCAAAGCGCGTGGTCAACCCTTTGACCGTCAAAAGCACTTCGTTGGTGCCCTTGATCGGCACAATGGGCTTGTCCTCACTGCCGAGCAGCTTCATCGGCTCGGGATAATCCTTACCCGTCATCTCGCCAAGTTTTGGCACGGCGGCCAGCAACGCTTTTGTATAGGGGTGCTGCGGGTTCTCAAAGATTTCCTCGACAGTCCCCTCCTCGACCTTGTTGCCACGGAACATGACAACCACGCGGTCGGCCATCTGCGCGACCACGGCCATATCGTGCGTGATGAACATCACCGCCGTCCCAGTCTCGCGCTTCAACCGATCCATCAGCGCCAGAATTTCCGCCTGAATGGTCACATCGAGTGCGGTCGTAGGCTCATCCGCGATGAGAAGGCGCGGCTCACAGGCCAGCGCCATAGCGATCACCACACGCTGGCGCATACCGCCTGACAATTCGTGCGGATATTGCGTCAGACGCTTTTGCGGCTCTGGAATGCGCACTTGGGTCATCAGCTCCAGCGCCCGCGCCTCCGCCTGCTGCTTGGTCATCCCTTTGTGCAGGCGCAGGCCCTCGGTCAGCTGCTTGCCCACTGTGAACACGGGGTTCAGCGCCGTCATCGGCTCCTGAAAGATCATCCCGATCTCGTTACCCCTGATCTGGCGCATTTTATCGGGGGACATTTTGGCCAGATCGACCTCATCCCCCTGCCCGCGATCAAACAGCATGGTGCCGCCCGCAATCTCGCCACCACCGTATTCAACGAGCCGCATGAGCGAGAGCGACGAGACCGATTTACCCGACCCTGATTCTCCCACTACACAAACCGTCTCCCCCGGCTTGATATCAAAGGAGACATCCTCAACACCCACAACAGGACCATCCTTGGTCTGAAACTCCACACGAAGCCCCTTAATCTGGGCAATCGGAGCTGTATCAGAGAGATCAAGCATGGCAGTCCTTTCAGAGTGGTGACGCAGGTAAATGCGTCCTTTGAAGATACGCTATCGCCGCGCACAGCGCAGGTCAAACGCTCTGCGCGGCGAGATACCATGACAGGTTGCACAAAACTTAAGCTGCATTGTTTTTCATCGTCGCTGCCCCACCGAGAGGGTTGCAATTTTCTCTGCTTATGTTTTGATCTGATAACGCGCTCTGGGGGGGGTCGCAGGCATTGGCCAAGAATTGACGTTGAAAAACGGCTGTTTGCACGGTGCTTTTTACCCAGCTTCCAGAGCGACACCTTAAACGCCCACATCAGTTGGGTGATACTGCATGCTCACGCATGTCCAACCTGGAGTATCTTATGACTTTGAAATCCACCCTACTCGGAGCCGTCGCACTGACCGCTCTGGCGCCAATGGCATTTGCCGATGGCCACTCAGGCGAGCGTGGCCGCGATGGCGACGTT
The DNA here is from genome assembly GCA_963933905.1 of uncultured Sulfitobacter sp. Classification (GTDB taxonomy): domain Bacteria; phylum Pseudomonadota; class Alphaproteobacteria; order Rhodobacterales; family Rhodobacteraceae; genus Sulfitobacter. Next base: position 20,874 of record CAWVWS010000033.1, on the reverse strand, counting down.
AAGGTCCTGTATTGGCAGGCGCCTTCGATCCTCAACCCGTTCCTTTCGGGCGGCACGAAGGACGTTGAATCCGCTTCCCTCATCATCGAACCGCTTGCGCGCTTTACCGAGACTGGCGCAATGGTGCCATGGCTCGTTGACGAAGTGCCAACAGTCGCAAACGGCGGCGTTTCCGAAGATCTGACAACGATCACATGGAAAATCACCGATGGCCTCAAGTGGTCCGACGGGACCGACTTCACATCCGAAGATGTTCGCTTCACAGCCGAATACTGCATGCACCCCGAAGGCGGTTGCGCACAGGGCGCGAAATTCGACGGCGTCAAAAGCGTTGAAGCCATCGACAAGCTGACTGTAAAAGTCACGTTCGACGGCCCCAAACCAAACCCGTACGGCCCCTTCGTTGGCGGTGAGAGCCCCATCATTCAGGCCGCACAGTTTGCTGACTGCCTCGGTGCAAAAGCGCCCGAGTGTACCGAAGCCAACTTCAACCCGATCGGCACAGGCCCGTTTGCAGTAACAGAATTCCGTCCCAATGACGTAATCACGCTGGCCGCGAACGAGAACTTCCGCGTTGAAGGAAAACCAGCCTTTGCAACGATGACCTTCAAAGGCGGCGGTGACGCTGCTGGTGCGGGTAGTGCTGTTCTGGAAACAGGTGAGTTTGACTATGCCTGGAACCTCCAGCTGGCACCCGACGTGATCGCCAAGATGGAAGAAGCAGGCAAAGGCGTTGCAATCGCGGGCTTTGGTCCACTGGTTGAGCGTATCGAGATGAACCTGACCAACCCGTCACCGGATCTGCCAGAGGGCGAGCGCGCAACAGTAGCGCATCCGCACCCGATCCTGTCGGATTTCAACGTCCGCAAAGCATTGTCCATGGCAATCGACCGCGAACTGCTGACCGAAGTAGGCTATGGCAAGGCGGGTCGTCCGACCTGTAACCTTGTACCAGCGCCCGCGCTCTACAACTCCGACAACACAGACTGCCTCGTGCAGGACCTCGATGGTGCAAAAGCACTGCTGGAAGAAGCCGGCTGGGTTGACAGCAACGGTGACGGTGTCCGCGAAAAAGACGGCATAAAGCTGTCCTTGCTGTACCAAACCTCCACCAATGCTGTGCGTCAGGATTTTCAGGCGTTGATCAAAGACTGGTGGGAGCAAATCGGTGTTGAAACCGAACTGCGTAACCTTGACGGTTCCGTCTTCTTTGGTGGTGACCCGGGCTCCCCTGACACGTTCCAGAAATTCTACGCAGACGTAGAAATGTATGCGAACACCTTCAACGGCACAGACCCGCAGTCCTACCTGTCGGCCTACCGTTGCGGCAACGAGCCTAAGCCATCCAGCCAGTGGCAGGGTGAGAACATCAACCGCTTCTGCGATCCAGCCTATGACGCCATGCTCGACGAGCTGGCAGCAACAGGTGATCTGGAGAAGCGCGGCGAGATCGGTCGTAAACTGAACGACATGATCACCAAAGACACGATGACCATCGTGCCGCTGGTAAACCGTGCTCGCGTATCCGCACACTCCAACTCTCTTGGTGGCGTTGTGCTGAACACATGGGATAGCGAGCTGTGGAACGCAGCGGACTGGTACCGCATGAAGTAATAATGGTTGTGGCGGGGTCTTCCCCGCCCTACCGTTAACGACATTGGGCGGGGGAAACTCCGCCCATTTCCAAACCCACCAAAAGACTGATCAATAAAGGCGCCGCTAGATGCTGAACTTCACCATCCGACGACTGTTCCTCTCTATCCCCACGCTTTTATTCATCAGCCTCGTGATCTTCATGTTGCTGCAACTTGCCCCCGGTGATCCGATGGCACAGGTGCCGCTGACCGTTCCGCCAGAGGTAAAGCAGAAGATGCGCGAAGCGCTTGGCCTCGGCGCGCCCGTCCATGTCCAATACATCAAATGGCTGTACCAGTTCTTTGTGTTAGAGCCGATGGTCTTCATCGACTACCTGACTGCCAAGAGCTTCCTGTTTGGCTGGCTCCCTGACACGCATCTTTCCATGACTGTGGACGCGATCACAGGCGAGCTGGAGCAGAAGCAGCGTGTCATCAGCTGGCAGACCCGCTCTCCGGTTATGGACATCGTGATCCAGCGGATGCCGCAGACGCTCTGGGTTGTCGGCCTCTCCTATGTGGTCGGTATCCTCATCGCGATCCCCATAGGCATCTACTCCGCCTACCGCCATTATTCCCTGTTCGACCAAGCGGGGACATTTGTTACCATGGTCGGTTTCTCGATCCCGCCCTTCTTCACAGGTCCCCTGCTCATCGTGGTCTTCTCCGTGACCCTCGGCTGGCTGCCCTCGATCTATGACACGACCCATGTTGTCACCGATTGGGAAAGCTTCAAAATCCAGTTCCTGCAAATGATCATGCCCGTCATGGTACTGGCCCTGCAAACAACGGCACAGATCAGCCGCTACATGCGCTCCGCCATGCTCGACAACCTCAATCAGGACTACGTGCGCACCGCCCGTGCCAAGGGCCTGAGCGAGAGCGTCGTCGTCATGGTCCACGTCCTGCGCAACTCAATGATCCCCGTTGTGACAATCATCGCACTGGGCATGCCTGCCATCTTTGGCGGCGCGATCATTACCGAAAACGTGTTCAAAGTGAATGGCATCGGGCAGCTCCTGTTGACTGCCCTCTTCGCCAATGACTTGCCCATGGTCATGACACTCACCTTCATCTTCGCGATCCTCATCGTGTTGTTTAACCTCATCGCCGATATCCTCTACGGCGTGCTTGACCCAAGGATCCGCTATGACTGATCAAGCTTCCGAGGTCGAAGTTTTCGGCGCCCTGAAAGACAAAGAACCCTCCAAGCCACCGCGCAACCAATGGCGCGATGTCTGGGACCAATTCCGCAAGCATAAAGGTGCTGTTTGGGGCGGTGGGTTCTTGCTGTTCATCACGCTTGGCGTGCTGCTCGGGCCCTACCTGTGGCAGCTTGAACCGACCAAACTCGATATCCGCAACAAGAACTGGCGCCCGATCTATACCCTCCTGTGGGAGAGTGGCGCAAAAGCAGGCTGGGCGCATCCCTTCGGCACAGACCAGCTTGGCCGCGATATCCTTGCCCAGATGATCTATGGCGGCCGAGTCTCCATGGCTGTGGGCTGGTCCGCGATGATCCTGTCGCTGGTGATTGGTACTGCTGTTGGCGTGGCCGCTGGCTACTTCAAGCGTGCTGATTTTATCCTCATGCGCCTCACCGACCTGTTTCTCAGCTTGCCGATCCTGCCGCTGGTTTTGCTGGCAGTTACCCTGTTCCGCCAGCCCCTGACCCAAGCCTTCGGCAGTCCAGAGGCTGGCATGTTTGTCCTCATTGTCTCGGTCATCGCGCTGACCTCATGGATGCAGACCGCACGCATCGTGCGCGGCGATATCTTGGCCCTCAAAGAGCGCGAGTTCATCCTCGCCGCCCGCTCCATCGGATCGACGCCGCGCCATATCATCTTCCGCCACCTGCTGCCCAACGTGATCTCGCCCATTATGGTATCGGCCACCCTCGGCCTCGCCACCGCGATCATTACGGAGTCCGCACTCTCTTTCCTCGGCGTTGGCTTCCCCTCCGACTTCCCCACATGGGGTAAGTTGCTGGCCGATGCGGTCCAGCGGATGCGTGAATACCCCGAGCGGGTGATCCTTCCGGGTATCCTGATCTCGATTACTGTGCTGAGCGTGAACTACCTTGGCGACGGCCTGCGCGACGCACTCGATCCCCGCATTCGCGGACGCTAATCTGGTGTAATAAGACTGACCTTACGGCTTTGCGGCGCGGCACAGAACATATGTGCTGCGCCGCATGTCTTTTGAGGATTATGATCCCGAATCCACAGGCAAGCAGAACAACGTTCCGTTAGCTTGCTCTAAAGAGAGCTCTAACCCACTTGATCCTGTCTTCTCCCTGCCCCAAATGGAATGATGTTCTGTTTGGAAAGGTCTGCCCCATGTTCGAAGAACTCGGTTTTGAAAATCTCACTGCCCCCGAAGCGGTTGTGTACTTCGCCCTCGCCATCAGCGTGGCTTTCGGCATCTTGGCCCAGATCACCAAATTCTGTTTTCGCCGCACATTGGTAGGCGAAGACCGCCGAGCCGCTGCGGGCGTCTGGTTCACAGCCTTGGCCGTAGCCGTTGCAGGCACACAAGCCGCCGTGAGCGCAGAACTTATCGAATTCTCCGATCACCGCCTTTTGGCTGGTGACCTACCATGGCTCGCCATTGTTGTTGGCGGCCTACTGTTTGGCGCTGGCATGGTCCTCACACGCGGCTGTGCATCTCGCCTGACCGTCTTGGGCGGCAGCGGCAACCTGCGCGCGCTGACTGTGCTGGTCGTTTTTGCGATCACGGCTCACGCCACGATGAAAGGTCTGTTCGCGCCACTGCGCGTGGCCCTTGGCGACGTGACTGTGCCACTGGGTGATATGACCACCCTCGCCGCTCTCCCCGGTGGCGCATGGCTCTTTACCGCCTTGATCATCGCCGCTGCGGCCTTCATCGCTGCTCGCTCTGGCGTTCGCCCCTCCATGCTCATCACAGCCGCCCTGCTCGGCGCGCTGGTGCCACTTGCATGGGTAGGGACAGGCTTCATCCTATATGACGATTTCGATGTGATCCCGATGGAGAGCCTGTCGTTCACCCGCCCCGCTTCCGACACCCTGTTCTGGACAATCGCTGGCACCTCCATCGCGCCGGGCTTCGGCACAGGCCTTATCGGCGGCGTGCTTTTGGGCGCACTCGCGGCCAGCCTCGCGACCGGTACGTTCATCTGGCAGAGCTTTGAGAGTGCAGCACAAACAGGTCGCTACATGGGCGGTGCGGTCCTTATGGGGATCGGTGGCGTACTCGCAGGAGGCTGCACCGTAGGTGCTGGCCTGTCGGGCGTGCCAACCCTTTCCATCGCCGCAATCCTCGCCATCGCGACAATGGCCGCAGGCGCATGGATCACCGATGCCTTGCTTAACCGATCCGCTTCCGCACGCGGCGCACGGCCCACCACACAAGGCCTACAACCGGCAGAGTAACTGCTGCCGTCAAAAGCCCCTTGGAAAGCCCCGTTAGCTCGGTCAACGGATAGAGCACGTAACTGGCCAGCGAGACGGCGTAATAGCTGATCGCCACCACGGACAAGCCTTCGACCGTATGCTGCAAACGCAGCTGTAAATCCGCGCGCTTGTCCATACTCTCCAAAATCGACTGGTTCTGCGCAGAGCGTTCCACATCCACCCGCGTTCGCAGCAGGTCAGAGGCGCGCAGCGCCCGCGCCGACATCCGCTCCAACCGCCTCTCCATCGAAATCACAGTGCGCATCGCAGGCTCGTAACGGCGCATCATAAACTCGCCAAATCCCTGCCGCCCCTCATAACGCACTTCGCGTAGGGCGTTGATCCGCTCGTCCACAATCGCCTTGTAGGCAGCCGTCCCCGCAAAGCGGAAGGAAGTTTGGGCCACTACATTCTCCAACTCGACCGAAACATCCAAAAGCGCGTTCAGCGTCTCTTCTGGGCGCATCTCCTGCGCACTCATCTTCGCCATCAGATCACTGATGCGGCGATCCATATCGCCCACCCGTCCGCCAATCTCGCGCGTCAGCGCAAAGCCCAGCATCGACATGGTCTTGTAGGTCTCGATCTCCAGTAACCGCTGGATGATCCGCCCGATCCGCCGTGTGCCCGTCTTGATCGGGACAAAAGCGGCAAACCGTGTGTGCCCCGCTGGATCAATGCGAAAGTCGCTGGCCACAACTGCAGCCCCATCCAGAACATGCCCCACGGCAAGGCTCTCTGGCACGAACCATTCGCGCAATTGCCCCAACAGGTCATCAGGCTTTTCCGGTATCGGCATCAACCGCAGCAAACTCGACGTCAGCCGATGACCCGGCGCCACAGCAAGCCAGTCTGCGGGAAACACATCAAACTCTGCGGGGTCAAAGGCACGGTTGCTCAGGTCCTCACCAAAAACCGTGTAGGTCACAAACTCCGTGTGTTGCTCCCACTTGAGGTTATATTTCCCCATTGCACCATAGTAATGCGTGGCATCCTTTTCAGGCAGCGGCGCACCATAATGCTGCAACAATGCAACCAGATGGGACATATCCGCGCCGCGGTCACGGTCGCGCGCCGCAGAATCCCCTGCCTGCTTAATCGCCAGAAAAGCCACAGTTTGCGGTGCTTTTACATTCGGGAACGGCCTTGCGTGCAATTCCCCCGTAAGGGCATAGCGCAGTGGATGGTCGGTAATCGGGGCCATGAGGCATTTCCTTAGAATAACGATACCTCTGTTTGATCTTACACAGGCCTGCTCCACAACTTAGAATGTGCACCGTTAAAAGCAACTTACGGGTACCGCTGCATACTTTTCCACCTATCGGAAATTCAGATACCTTTCCTCACGCCCAAGCACCCAACCACGCTGCACCAGATATCCCCATATGTGCCTGCCCCGTACGCCAGCACAAACACTACCCAGATCACTGCGCCTGCCGAAAGCCCCGCAACTGCATTCAGCGCCGACAGTCCCAAAAGCGGCAGGGCATAGAACATGACAATCGGCACCATCCGCTCATGCCGTGCACGAAGCCCCAGAACAACAAGCAGAATAAAGAGCGGCCAAACCCAGAGCGGAGTGCCTGTGAGAATTTCTGACATGGGATGTTTTCTTGCATTGAATCGAATTGCATCCTCCAAACCACCCCGTCGAATACCGCACCACAGTCATTGCGTGAAACGCCCCTCCCCATTCGTCAAACAACTCACGCAGCGCGAATGACACGGGTCAGAATGCAAAACGCCCCACCGTTTCCAGTGGGGCACTAGCCAAGTTAATCGGAATTTTTGAAAATTCCAGACCGATTTTTTTGAAAAATCGGCGCCTAAATCATAGGTCAGTCAATCATCGGCAGCAGCTTGTCCAACGACGCCTTCGCATCGCCATAGAACATGCGCGTGTTCTCCTTAAAGAACAGCGGGTTCTCGATACCGGAATACCCCGTACCCTGACCACGCTTGGAGACAAACACCTGCTTGGCCTTCCAACATTCCAGAACCGGCATGCCAGCGATGGGGCTGTTCGGATCATCCTGCGCGGCTGGGTTCACGATGTCGTTGGAACCAATAACAATCGCTACGTCGGTGGTGGGGAAATCATCGTTGATCTCGTCCATCTCCATCACGATGTCATAGGGCACCTTGGCCTCCGCCAGCAACACGTTCATGTGACCAGGCAGACGCCCCGCCACAGGGTGGATTGCAAAACGCACATTCTTGCCCTTTGCACGCAGTTTGCGCACCAACTCGGCCACGCCCGTTTGTGCCTGCGCCACGGCCATACCGTAGCCCGGGATGATGATCACTGAGTCAGCTTCATTGAGTGCCGCAGCAACCCCTTCCGCTTCAATCGCAATCTGCTCACCCTCAACGGCCATCTGCTCACCTTGTGGGCCACCAAAGCCACCAAGGATCACGCTAACGAACGAACGGTTCATCGCCTTACACATGATATACGACAGGATCGCACCGGAGGAACCAACCAGCGCACCAACAACAATCAACAGATCATTGCCGAGCGAGAAGCCAATCGCCGCCGCAGCCCAACCCGAATAGGAGTTCAGCATGGAGACAACCACAGGCATATCCGCACCGCCGATGCCCATGATCAGGTGATAGCCGATGAACAGTGCCGCCAACATCATCAGGAACAGCGGGAAGAATCCGCCTGTGTTGAAGTACCAGACCAACGTGATAACGGAGACAGCCGCAGCCGCGATGTTCAGCATATGCCCACCGGGCAGCTTTTCCGCAGCAGAGGACACTTTGCCCGCCAGTTTGCCGTAAGCAATCACGGAGCCTGTGAACGTCACAGCACCAATGAACACGCCCAAGAACAACTCAACCCGCAAGATGTTAATCTCGACGACTGATTTCTTCGCAATCAACTGCGCAAAGGTGCCCAGTGTGGAAGTATCACCGCCACTCGCCAGAATACCCGCCACGCGGCCAATCTCGAAATGTGCAATCAGACCGACGAAAACTGCCGCCAGACCGACGAGCGAGTGCATCGCCGCCACCAGTTCTGGCATCTGCGTCATCTGCACCTTTGTCGCCAGCTGATAACCGATGGCACCGCCACCCGCGATCAGGATCAAAGACAAGAACCAGAAGCCCGAGCCGGGCCCGATCAGTGTCGCAGCCACAGCCAAAGCCATGCCAACAATGCCGTACCAGACGGCACGCTTTGCACTCTCCTGACCGGATAAACCGCCCAGCGAGAGAATGAAAAGAATAGCGGAAACGACGTAGGCCGCTGTTGTGAAACCAAAATCCATGTTCTTAAGCTCCCCTTAAGATTTCTGGAACATGGCGAGCATGCGCCGTGTCACGAGGAAGCCACCGAAAATGTTGATCCCGCACATGAAGACCGACAAAGCAGCAAGAACAACCACCAGTCCCGAGCCGGAGCCGATCTGCATCAGCGCCCCCAGAATGATGATCGAGGAAATCGCATTGGTAATCGCCATCAGCGGTGTGTGCAGGCTGTGCGCCACACCCCAGATGACCTGAAAACCAATAAACACCGACAAAACAAACACGATAAAATGCTGCATAAAGCTGGCAGGTGCCACCAGACCAACGGCCAACAACAACGCACCACCAATGGCGAGCAGTGTAACCTGGTTCTTGGTCTGTGCTTTGAACGCGGCCAATTCAGCGGCGCGCTTTTCTTCCGACGTCAGCTCTTTTGCCGCAGGCTTCTTGGGTGCTGCTGCAATCGCGGCCACTTTTGGCGGTGGCGGCGGGAAGGTCACTTCACTCGCATGGGCAATCGTCGCCCCACGGATCACGTCATCTTCCATGTTGTGATTGATCACACCGTCTTTTTCAGGGGTCAGATCGGTCAACAAATGGCGGATGTTGGTGGAATAAAGCGTAGAGGCCTGTGTGCCCATACGGCTCGGGAAGTCGGTATAGCCGATGATGGTCACACCATTCTCGGTCACGATCTTCTGGTCCATGACGGTCTGCTTACAGTTACCGCCCTTCTCTGCTGCCAGATCGACAATAACCGATCCCGGCTTCATCGCCGCAACCATGTCGGCGGTCCAGATTTCCGGCGCTTCACGGTTCGGGATCAGCGCGGTGGTGATCACGATGTCAACTTCGGGTGCCAACTCGCGGAACTTTGCCAGCTGCGCCTCGCGGAACTCAGGTGAGGACACGGAAGCATAACCGCCTGTTGCCGCACCGTCCTGCTGCTCCTCTTCAAAATCGAGGTAGACAAACTCGGCGCCCATGCTCTCGACCTGCTCGGCCACTTCGGGCCGCACGTCAAACGCGAGCGTAATCGCACCAAGGCTTGTAGACGTCCCAATCGCGGCCAGACCAGCAACACCCGCCCCCACAACCAAAACCTTCGCAGGCGGAACCTTACCCGCCGCTGTGATCTGACCGGTAAAGAAGCGGCCAAAGTTGTTGCCTGCCTCGATCACCGCACGGTAGCCCGCGATATTTGCCATGGAGGACAGCGCATCCATCTTCTGCGCCCGTGAAATCCGCGGGATCATCTCCATCGCGACAACAGTAGCGCCCTTCTTGGCCGCCGCCTGCATCTTCGCCTCATCCCCAACAGGAGAGAAGAAGGAGATCAGCGTCTGGCCCTCGCGCAGCTTTTTCATCTCGGAGGCATCAGGCACGCGCACTTTGGCGACCACATCAGCAGCCTTCCACAAAGCAGCGGCAGTTTTCACCACCTCGACACCAGCGGCAGCATAGGCCGCATCATCAAACCCTGACGCCAATCCCGCGCCCGATTCAATCAGGCACTCATGCCCCAGTTTTTGCAATTGAAGCGCACTTTCAGGCGTCATCGCCACACGGCGCTCGCCTTCAAATACCTCTTTAGGTGTACCGATCTTCACTCAAAATCTCCCAAATTCTTGTTTGGTGCCGAAACTGGCGTGTCCTGCTTGGTTCATCGAACTAGCGCGGAGGCATCTGACAGACAAGCGCCACACCCCCAGTTTGCGCATAATGATGCAGCTTTTTTAGGCCATTGAAGCAATTTCATGCAAAATATCCGCAGTTTTAACAGTTATAACTTTATTTCGCGCTGCGCATCAGCGGCGCAACAATACATCGCAGCGTAAAAAGAGAATCACCACTCTGCCGTTACGTAAAATCCAGCCCCCCTTTGCGCCTGCCCTGCGCCGTCCTAGGCTCGGCGCAAACAAGGAGAGAATTATGACATTGAACGGAAAACACGCACTTATCACAGGCGGCGGCACGGGCATCGGCCTTGCCATCGCCCACATGCTGGTGGAGAGCGGCGCGCATGTCACTATTACGGGCCGCCGTCAGGAAGTACTTGAGGAGGTCGCCACAAAGGGCATGACCCCCATGGCGATGGATGTGCGTAACGAAGATGATGTGGTCGCAAAGATCGCCAGCGCAGTGGCCGCGCATGGCCCGATCCAGATTTGCGTGCCCAACGCTGGCCTCGCCACAGGCAAAGCGGCCCATAAGACCGATATGGATTTCTGGCGCGATATGATGTCCACCAACCTCGACGGCGCGTTCCTCACCATCCGCGAAAGCCTCAAAGGCATGCGCGAGACTGAATGGGGCCGCGTCATCGCAGTCTCCTCCATGGCGGGTCTAAAAGGGCTGCCCGGCGCGGCGTGTTATTCGGCATCGAAACACGGCATGATCGGCCTGATCCGCTCGCTGTCAGAGGAATACATGGGCAAGCCCTATACCTTTAACTCGCTCTGCCCCGGATACGTCGATACCCCGATCGTCACCCGCAACACCCAGAGCATCTCGGAACGTGCAGGCATCTCAACCGATGCAGCGCGTGATATGATGGTCAACGCCAACCGCCACAAACGCCTGATCACAGTAGAAGAAGTGGCTACAGCCGCCGCATGGCTTGTGGGTCCCGACAGCGGCAGCATCAACGGCCAAAGCATCGAGATTGCTGGCGGCATGATGTAGTCCACTCAAAGAAAATGCGGCGGGGTCACGCCTCGCCGCTTATCTTATCGCCTCAAACTGCGCGCGCTATCGCCGCAGGGCGCACACCAGAGGCCCATTCACGCGCCGCAGCACCAAATGCCTCGAACAAGGGCCGCGAGACTGGGTCCTTCGCCGCCTCGTATTCGGGATGCCATTGCACCGCCAAAGTAAAGCCGGGTGCGCCGTCTACATATATCGCTTCGGGTGTGCCGTCCTCGGCATGACCATCCACGACAATGCGCGGGCCCGCGGTTTTAATCCCCTGCCCGTGCAGCGTGTTGGTTCGCACCACTTCCGCGCCCATCACACGGTGGAACACACCGCCAGTGGTGAACCGCACATCATGGCGCAGCTCGAATTTCTCTTCCATCGTACCCTCGGGCGGCATGCGGTGGTTCATCCGTCCGGGCAGGTCGCGGATTTCCGGATAGAGCGTGCCACCCATGGCAACATTCACTTCCTGAAAACCACGGCAAATCCCCAGAACAGGTTGGCCAGCGGCGACACAGGCCCGCGTCAATTCCAACGCGACCGCATCGCGCGCACGGTCAAATTCGCCATGCGCAGGAGTTTCCTCCTCACCGTATTCTTCAGGATGCACGTTGGGCCGCCCCCCCGTCAGAAGGAAACCGTCACAACAGGCCATCAACTCTGGCACCGACACAAGGTTGGGGCACGACGGCACAAGGATGGGCATACAACCTGCCACCTGTGCAATCGCCTGAGAGTTCATGATCCCGCCTGCGTGAACAGGATATTGATCATTCAAAAGATAGCTGTTGCCAATGATCCCGATAACAGGCCGACCCATACCCCAGAACTCCTTGCTGCGTTGCATTTCACACAGCCTAACGCGACAAGGTTAATCCCTCAACACCACAATCGCATCAGGCTGTGTTCAAAAGGGATTAGCCCTCGCCAATCAGCTTGGCTGCCTCAATTCCCGCCATTGCCGCGATCAGGTCATTGTCGGAGGTATCGCCCGTGACACCCACCGCACCAATCACGGCACCTTTGGTCGAGCGCAGCAAAACACCACCCGGTACAGGGATCGTCTGCCCGCCAAAGACACCGTTCACGGCATCCATGAAATAGGCCTGCGCCTCGGCACGCGCCATCTGCGCTGTACCCGCCATGCCCAGCATGACCGCGCCATAGGCCTTGCCATGCGCAATCGTAAAACGACCCGGTGCCGCGCCATCCTGACGCTCGAACGCCTGCACATGGCCGCCAGCATCCAGCACAACTACCGACAAGGGCTTGAGCCCCATCTCGGCACCTTTTTCAAATGTCTTGCGGATGATGACCCGTGCTTTGTTCAGTGATACATTCATGTCTTTGCCCTCAATCGTGTTTTCGAAAATGAATGGCCCGCGCGATGCGGCCCGCCTGTCTGGTCATGGAGATAGCATTCTGGTGCCCAAATACCAGCACCAGTTTGCACGATACTGGTCAATGGGCCGCGCGCCGCCTCACCCTTTTCTCTTGGACCGCTCCCGCTTGCACCGCTCCGAGCAATAGCGCACCTCGTCCCACACAGCCGCCCACTTCTTGCGCCACGCAAAGGGCTTGTCACAGGTCGCGCATATCTTTTGCGGAAGGTCGGATTTTTTCACATGTTTGGCCATGAGCGCAAAGTTAGCACGCCACAGCCCATAAAAAAGGGGCACCCGAACAGGCGCCCCACATTATTGTATTCTAAATTTTTTAATCCGTCGCAATCGGCGTCGCTGAACTGTTTGTGCCCGGCTCATAGACATCAGTGGCCACGGTGCTGGTTTCGGCGTTCACACCGCTGGTGTTGCTCACGGCCTCACCATCGCCCGCGTTCAACATGTTAAAGGCAACCAGACCGATCATCATCAATGCTCCGAAAATCATGGCCCCCTTGATACCCCAAAGCGACGTGCGGTGGTTGGCTTCTTGGCGCTCGATATTTGTGTCGGGTGCGGACATATTCTGATCTCCTTTTTCATGTGTCCCCCACCTTGCGAAGGGGGTGTTGCCTAACTAACGTGGCCAAAGCCATAAAGGTTCCATACGAACCTTTTCAATCCACGTTATCCCCCTCAGGAGCCATGCCATGCGCGATGCCGCCCCCCAGACGATCTACCTCAAAGATTACACCGCCTTCGGCTGGCAGGTGGAGAGCGTGGCACTGCACTTCACCCTTGATCCGCATGAGACGCGCGTGCGCTCGCGCATCACCTTTACCCCCAATCCAGACGCCACCGCACAGGATTTCTTTCTGCATGGCGAGATGCTCAATCTGATTTCGGCCATGATTGACGGCAATGACGTGACACCGACCCTCACGCCCCAAGGGCTCACTTGCGATGTTCCAAACACCCCCTTCATCTGGGAGGCCGAAGTCGAGATTGACCCCAAGGGCAACACCGCCCTCGAAGGCCTCTACATGTCGAACGGGATGTACTGCACGCAATGCGAGGCCGAGGGCTTTCGCAAGATCACCTACTACCCCGACCGCCCTGATGTCATGTCAGTCTTCACAGTCACCATCGACGGCCCCCACCCCGTACTGCTCTCCAACGGCAACCCCGTGAGCACATCCGAGCATCATGCCGAGTGGCACGACCCATGGCCCAAACCCGCCTACCTCTTTGCGTTGGTCGCAGGTGAGCTAATCGCCCATTCGGGCAGTTTCACCACGATGTCGGGTCGCGACGTCACGCTCAACCTCTATGTACGCCCCGGCGACGAGGACAAATGCGCCTTCGGAATGCAGGCGCTCAAAGATTCCATGAAATGGGACGAAGACGTTTACGGTCGTGAATACGATCTCGACCTGTTCAACATCGTAGCAGTAGACGATTTCAATATGGGCGCGATGGAGAACAAGGGCCTCAACATCTTCAACTCCTCCGCTGTGCTGGCGTCCCAAGCCACCTCAACCGACACCAATTTCGAGCGTATCGAGGCGATCATCGCCCACGAATACTTCCACAACTGGACCGGCAACCGCATCACCTGCCGCGACTGGTTCCAGCTGTGCCTCAAGGAAGGGCTGACCGTCTTTCGCGACAGCCAGTTCACGTCTGACATGCGCGGCGCAGAGGTAAAGCGCATCGGCGATGTGATGGACCTGCGCGGCCGCCAGTTCGCCGAGGATCAAGGGCCGCTCGCCCACCCCGTGCGCCCAGAGAGCTTTCAGGAGATCAACAACTTCTACACCGCCACCATCTATGAGAAGGGCGCTGAAGTCATCCGCATGCTCAAAACGCTGGTGGGCGATGAGGCCTATGCACAGGCCGTCACCCTCTATTTTGAGCGCCACGACGGCGATGCCGCCACGATCGAGGACTGGCTCAAGGTATTCGAGGACACCACAGGCCGCGACCTCACGCAATTCAAACGCTGGTATTCCCAAGCAGGCACACCGCGCTTGCACGCCGAGGAGACATGGGAGGGCGACACGCTCACCCTTACCTTCACCCAAACAACGCCGCCAAGTGCTGCCACACCCGCCCCGCAACCCTACGTCATTCCCATTGCCGTGGGTCTGCTGGGCAAAGACGGCACCGAAGTCACGCCCACAACCATTCTGGAGATGACCCAAGCCACCCAAAGCTTCACCTTCGCAGGCCTGTCCGAACGCCCCATTGCCTCCATCCTGCGCGGCTTCTCCGCGCCGGTTGTCCTGGACCACACCGCCGATCACGCGCATCTGCTCAGCGCTGACACCGATCCCTTCAACCGTTGGGAGGCGGGCCGCACTCTTGCGCGCAACACCCTGATGGACATGATACTCAAAGGCGCGCGGCCCGATCCCGCCTACCTGCGCGGCCTGAATGCGGTGGTGAGCGACACCACCCTCGATCCCGCCTATCGCCGCCTGATGATGGCCCTGCCCGCCCAGTCCGATCTGGCAACTGCCCTGCATGACGCGGGCCATACGCCCGAACCTGACATCATTTACGCCGCACTCGAGATGATGCGCGAAGCCATGGCTCACGCGTTACGCGATGTTTTGCCGGACCTTTACGAGGACAACCTCGTCACAGAGCCCTATGCGCCCAATGCTGCGCAATCAGGCAAACGCGCCCTTGGCATTGCGGCCCTGTCGCTGCTGACCCGCAGCGACGGCGGCAAACTGGCGCAAGAGCAATACGACCACGCCGACAACATGACCCAACAACTGGCTGCTCTCGCCAATCTGATCCGCGCAGGCCGTGGTGATGCCGCCCTCAAAGCCTTTGAGGCACAATGGAAAAACGACCGTCTGGTGATGGACAAATGGTTCGGCCTCCAAGTGAACGAGGCCCATCCGGAGGACGCCTTTGAGGTCGCCGCTGGCCTGACCGAGCACCCCGATTTCAACTGGAAAAACCCCAACCGCTTTCGCGCGGTCTTTGGCTCGCTCATCATGCACCACGCAGGATTCCACCATGCCTCGGGTGCGGGTTACAAACTGCTGGCCGATTGGTTGATCAAGCTTGATCCCGTCAATCCCCAAACCACCGCGCGCATGTGTTCCGCCTTCCAGACATGGAAACGCTACGATTCTGATCGACAAGCCCTTATAAAAACACAATTAACCCGCATACTGTCCACTCCTGACCTAAGCCGCGATACAACCGAGATGCTCACGAGGATCGCGGACGCCTAACCCAGAAGTAGACTGCTATGACCGAAATACTCTTGCTGATCGCCGCCGTGTTGGTTGCGGCCTACGTTTATCGCCGTTTTCAGCGGGGCGCGTATATCGCTGTCGGCGTGATTGCGGCCCCCACAGCCATCCGCGCCGCGGCCAAGCGTCTCGGCTACCGGGCAAAGCCCAATGTGCATTCGACCAACAGCATCCACACGCCCGAACTGTGCGTGACTGCCATGGCCGCCGCCTATGCCCGTATGGACAAAACCCGCAAACTCCCTGACGAGGTGCTGATCGCCTCCCTGCAAAAGCGCCTTCAGGTGAGCAAGGCAGAGGCCACCGATATGGCAATCCTCGCGCCTTGGCTTGTGGCCCAAGGGGGCGGTGCAACCCCAGCTTTCCAACGCCTGACCAAACGCCTCAAACAACTCGACCACGGTCCCGATTTTGACAAACTCATGCGCGTATTGGGCGATGTGACCGCCGCAGGGGCCAAAGGCATGCCAAGCGCGCAGCAAGCCGATGCCATGGGCGCACTCGCCCGCATATTCCGCACCGCATGACCCTGCCCTATACCTACACCAGCAATGGCCGCCGCCCCGCGACTGTGATTACTGTGCTGGCCATCTGGGCCGCCCTTATCGCCGCCTACATCTTATTAGAGGCAGAGCCGCTGATCCTCGCCGTGATCGGCACCTTCACCCTACCCGCCTTGTATGATCTGGCCCGCAACCCGCGCAGCACCCTCACGCTGGACGAGACGCACCTGCGCTGGACCAGCGGACGGCAGGATGCCGAAATTGCGCTCTCGGAAATCGACCACCTGCGCTTTGACACCCGCCTTGATATGTCGGTACGCCTCAGCGTCGTCCGCCCCTCGGGCGTCAAAATCCGCGTGCCATACCCCGCAACACCGCCCCACACTACGTTCGAGCCACTGGCACGCAGCGCAGGCATCACCACCCGCCGCTACCACTTTTCGCTGATCGGCTAAGGTCGCGCTTTTGGCCGCAACGCATTCACAGGCTTGCAGTAGTTCTGCCGCTTGAGCCAGCGTGCCATATCCGCCCGCTTGGCAGCATTGCGCATCGGTCCCCAATCAGCCGAGACACCGCGCCATTTGCTATCGCGCCCGTGGATCACGCCATCGCGCTTGACCGTATAGGCCATGATGCGAACCGCACAGCTCAGGTTCGCCGCACCACTTTTGAGCGCCTCACCCGTGCCTGCCGCACATTCATAGCCCCGCGCCGTCGCTGGCAGGATCTGGAGCAATCCGTACCACCGCCCACCGCCGCCCACAGCCCACAGCCCATGGCTTGTAGGTGCTTTCGTGTTTGGCCAGCGCCGACATATAACCAACCCAAAAGGCCCGCCGCTTCTGATCGTCATTGCTTGTATAGGCGGGGCACCAGTTGTCGATATCGCGCGGCACCATCTCAACCAGCGGGCTGCCATGCTCTTTGAGCGCGGACATCGCGGCGCGGGTCCAAAGGGTATGCCCTTCCATATGCTGCCAGCGGGTGCGCGGGACATAGGCGCTGCGCACAGGGGGGGGCGCAGTGATCTCGACACCATTTATCATAGCACCTTCAAATCGAACTTCCGGAGTGGACGCCGCCTCGAGCGCAGGGGGCACAGGATCGGTCTGTTGGGCCAAACTATTCCCAGCCGTAGCTCCCAGCACCAGCGCAGCAAGCGCGCCCCGCACCGCGATCCTACGGACACCTCCGCGCAGCATGATATGTCTTATCTGTCTCATGTTGGGCAGTATGATCCGCAGCATTCCCCTGTGACAAGCACAATAGCACCCGATTGTTCCCGCCTCCGCAACACTGCGCCGCTCCCCCGCCAAAAGCGACAAAACACGCAACAATCCGCCCCAATTTTAAGAACAAGCCGCACAGAAGCCTAGCGAATATCGCGACTTTACCGCCCCAACGCCACGTTCGCGCCCCATTGATCCCCGAAAAAGAGCGCTCACTATCCCGCTATCAAGCACACGGAAACATGTATGACGCAGTTTGCATCTCTTTTTCGGAAATTCTCGAATGCCCGCTGGACCGCGCCGTCCAAGGATCAGGGCGTGGGTGATGACACCGTGCAGGAAACCCGACAGCAGTGCAAAACACACATACCGCTCTCCCCCTTTAGCAAGCCGAAAACTGTTGCCACTGTCGAGGCAGACTTCGAGCAGTATAATTCGGATCAAGAAGATGGGGCGCAGGCACCAACCGAACAACACTATACGATCCCCCACCCCAGAAACCGCATTCCGAACAAACCCACCTACTACAAAAGCAGCAGCAAGGCGCTCAACCACCTGAGCATCCCTTGCCCCGATCCCACCCGCGAGGAGCGCATCCGCGACGGCCACCAGAACCGCGCCCTGCGCCTTGTGCGTCAGGAAGACTGGGACAAACTGATCAAACTGATCAAACTGATCACCACTGCAGACCGCGACCACACGATGACACCGGGCGGCATGTCCGTGGCCGAACTGATGGCCTTTGGTGCGCGTGCCGACGTGGTGCTGGCGATTGAACATGCCCTGCTGGACCGCGTCCCCGAAAAAGACGCCCCCATGCTACGCGGCATCGAAGCGCTGGAATATGTCCTCGCCAAATATCCCGACAATTACGTTATCGGCTGCATCGTGGCGCAGGCCCATATCGACATCGCATGGTCATGGCGCGGCATCGGGTGGGATGTCGAAATCTCCCCGCGCAACCGCGAAGCGTTCGAGGCACACTTTGCCCGAGCCCACGATATTGCCAGCCATTTCAACGGCGTACCCGCTGAATCCGCACTGTTGGCAAGCACGGCCTGCGCCCTGCTGCGCGGCGATCAATGCAACACGGAATCAGTCGCCGACTGTTATGAAGCTTTGATCGATCTTAATCCCGCCAACACCGGCCCTTTGCGCGCTCTTGGCACACATATGCTGCCGCGCTGGTACGGCTCTTACGCCGCACTCGAGCTTGAGGCACGCCGCACTGCCGCACGCACACAGGAGATTTGGGGTGCAGGCGGCTACACTTGGGTCATGTTCGACACGATCAGCGTAGACGACGAAGCCTGTTCGCGTCTTGATCTGTCATACTTCATCGAAGGTCTGCGCGACATCGTCAGCCGCCGCCCCGAACCGCACACCGTCAACCTGCTGGCCGCTTATTGCGCAAATACCATGGGTCAGGCGTTTTCAGGCAATGATGCCGCCGATCACATCCGCGCCCAGATTGCAGGCTGTGCCGATTGGCTGGTCCGCGAACACCTCACAGAATTGCATCCGATGATCTGGGCCCATGCGGCCCAGGGGTTTGCCAACAACCTGCGCGTTTCCTCCGCCTCGCGCTTTGCAGCGGCGGGTCAGGACGACGCCCTGCGCATCATCGCCGGCATGTTCAAACGCGAGATCGCAGATGGCAAACGCATCGTCTTTTCCGACGAAGGCCCCGTCACCACGGCAACGTAAAACCAGTACGGCCAAGGCATCTTGGCCCTAATCCGGCAACATCAGTCCCTTTTCTACCGCAACGTAAAATCAGTTTGCGCGCAGGCAGCCTTGTGCCGCCTCTGGACACTATATTGCGTCTCTGCCTAAGATTATGCCTCAGGGAGAGAACCATATGACATATAAAACCGCCGCCGCAGACATTGCTATGCGCGATCAATCCATTACCGAGCGTATTTTTGAAAATCTCGCAACACGCCCCGACGATGTTGTGCTGACAGACGGGTTGTCTGGCGATGCCATGACCGCTGCCCAGTTTATGGCGCAGGTCAAACAGCTGGCGGGCGGTCTGACCGCGCGCGGTGTCGGCACGGGCAAGACTGTGGCACTGATGTCGCCAAACCTGCCTCATTATTGCGTGGTCTTTCACGCCGTTGCATGGGCGGGTGGCACGATCACCACGATCAACCCGACCTATACCGCGTCCGAAGTCGCCCACCAGTTGCGCGACAGCGGCGCGGATATCCTGATTACCATTCCCATGTTCCTTGAGACCGCCCAACAGGCGGCAAAAGACGCCGCGAACCAGCCTGTCGTTGTGATGGGCGACGCACCTGAGGGAACCGAGCCGCTCTCGGCCTATTACGGCGCCCCGATTGAAGCGCAGGTACCTATTGATCTGGACGAACATTCCGTCGTGCTGCCCTATTCCTCCGGCACCACGGGCCTGCCCAAAGGGGTGCGCCTGAGCCACCGCAATCTGGTGGTGAACGTGGACCAGATCCTTGTCAGTGCAGACTTTCATAAGGGTGAAGTCGCCGCCGCCTTCCTCCCCTTCTTCCACATCTACGGCATGAACGTGCTGATGAACGTCCACCTCGCAGGGGGTGGTGCGCTGGTCACAATGCCGCGCTTTGATCTGGAGCTGTTCTTGCAAATCTCTCAGGACCACAAATCGCGGCGCATGTGGATTGTACCGCCCGTTGCACTGGCGCTCGCCAAACATCCCATCGTGGACAACTACGACCTGAGCAGCCTTGAGCAGATCTTTTCGGGCGCGGCCCCTCTGGGCGGTGAAGTCTCGGATGCTGTGGGCAAACGCCTCAACTGTGTGGCGATCCAAGGCTACGGCATGACCGAGCTGAGCCCCGTGTCCCACACCACCCCCGTCGACCGCCCAAAATCGGGTGCATCGGGTCTGGCGCTGCCCAACACCCAATGCCGCATCGTTGATCCCGAAACGGGCAACGACCTGCCCGCTGGCAAAGAGGGGGAGCTGTGGATCAAAGGTCCGCAAGTGATGAAAGGCTACCTCAACAACGACAAAGCCACCAAAGAGACCCTAACCGAGGATGGCTGGCTCAAGACAGGCGACATCGCCATTATCGATGCGGGCGGCTTCATGTTCATCGTGGACCGCCTCAAAGAGCTGATTAAATTCAAAGGCTTCCAAGTCGCCCCAGCTGAACTTGAGGCGAACCTTGTCACCCATCCCGACATCACCGATGCCGCCGTGATCGGCATCCCTGATGATGAGGCAGGCGAGTTGCCGATTGCCTTTGTGGTCACGACCAACCCTGCCCTCACGCTGGAGGATATTCAGGCGCATATGGGCAAGACATTGTCGAAATACAAACTGGTCCAGCGCGTGACTTACGTGGATGAGATCCCGAAATCCGCTTCGGGCAAAATCCTGCGCCGTGTCCTGAAAAGTCAGGTAACCTAAACGCGCCTACCCATGTCAGCAAGCCTCACCAACGGGGCCTGCTGCTACGC
>CAWVWS010000032.1:0-23741 GCA_963933905.1 uncultured Sulfitobacter sp. | reverse complement strand
TCTAACCCATTTGCGTGGCCCCGTGGCTCAACTGGATAGAGCAGCCCCCTCCTAAGGGGCAGGTTATTGGTTCGAATCCAATCGGGGTCACCATGGCGTTGTCTGGGTAGGAGACGATGGGCGCCTTTGACTATGAGAATGACGTTTGGAAGTCGCCGCGCAGGGCGACTTGCAGGAGTTCGATATCTGCGGAGGCGTCTTTGTATTGAACTGTCATGTGGGGCGGGATGACAAAACCATCACCAGCTTCGAGGGTTCGGTCCTCTTGACCTTCTGCGTGGAGGGTCATTGTTCCTTCCATAACAAAGGTAAAGTGGATGTCTGCATCATGGGAGAATGCGGCTGTTTCGCCTTCGGCGCGGCGCATGACCTGAATGCCTGCCACCCCTTTGGTGCCAGCGGTAATGCCCGTGTCGCGGGTCTTGAAGCCTGGAATATGGGCGGGGTGCCATGTGGCCTGTTCTTTGACGTGGTGGACAAAGGTCTGGCCATCCCATTCGCGCAGCGGATCGCCAACCCCATTTGGCAGCGTAAAATCATGGTCAATGGTGGTCACGTGTTCAGCTGGAACGCCGATCTCGATGACCTCGATATTTGGGGAAGCTTCGACAACGCGGTGGCGGATGCCGGGGGGTTGGGTGACGCAATCGCCCGCGTGCAAGCGGATCACATCGCCTTGGTCCTCGTACAGAACGTCAACCCAGCCGCGGTAACAAAAGATCAGCTGAAACCCAACGGTGTGGTAATGGACCATGTCAGGCACAGGGCCGCCATCAGGAATGCGAATGTGGCTGGCGATGATCGATCCGCCAAGGCGCGAGGGGATCAAGTCGCGGTAGTGCATGCCTGCACGACCAATAACCCAAGGCGCTTCATCGGCGAGGCGGCGCACTGCGAATTCGTGCTGTGTCTCGATCACATCAATCTGAGGTGTAAGCGCTACGATGGACACCCGTGTGCCATTGGGCGCTGTCAGCTCACGCGCACCATCGGCAAACCCGTCAACATCATCTGTGAGAATGCGTAAATGACCCGCAGGCACATCTGCGCCTTTCTCGATCCGCAGGCGCAGGCCATGGCCGGAAAAGCTGGCGACAGAGGGATCATCCGCGGGAAAGATGTTCTCGAGCCGCATGCCGAGCGTCTTGGTGTAAAACGGTAAATCATCGCGCAGTTCCTCAGTGGGAAGCACGAATTCGGCGAGGATGGGTGCGTCTGTCATCGATCAATCCTGTCGTAATGATGTGACAGAGCCTGCCTGTTTTTGGCATAGGGCTCAATCACCAAAGGCATTTTAATCAAATGCCATATTTTTGCCATCATCGGGTTTGACGCTTGTTCCAGCAAAAGCGAGGCTTACCATGAAACATACTGCCATTGATCTTGCGAGCAGCATTGCAGCGGTTGGCTTCGCCACGTTGACCGATACCGAGCGGAATGCACTCACTGCCGAAATTGTCGCACTTAACGGGCATCGATGTGGCCGTGTGCTGGCCGTTTTGCCGACGCGCAGGCCGGATGTCTGGCGCGTGTCGTCTATGCAAGACGGAGCTATAGATGCGCTCGCCCTCTTTGAGATGGACGTGCGCACCGGTGTTGTGATCAAACCTTAGAGGCTTGCGTCAAGCGCCTTGAGGATCGCGTCGCCCATTTCAGTGGTCGAGATCGGCGTGCCGCCTTCTTCACCCATGAGGTCCGCTGTGCGCGCGCCGTCTGCCAGTACTTTTTCAACAGCAGTTTCCAGACGTGTCGCCTCATCCCCTTGGTCGAACGAATAGCGCAGAGCCATAGCAAAGCTGAGGATACAAGCGATCGGGTTCGCGAGGCCTTTGCCCGTGATGTCTGGAGCGGAGCCGTGTACGGGCTCATAAAGCGCTTTTGGGCGACCGTCTGCATTTGGCGCACCGAGGGAGGCTGAGGGCAGCATACCAAGCGAGCCTGTCAGCATCGCTGCGCAATCACTGAGGATATCCCCGAACAGGTTGTCAGTGAGGATCACGTCAAACTGCTTGGGCGCACGCACCAACTGCATCGCGCCGTTGTCGGCATACATGTGGCTAAGTTCGACATCGGGGTAGTCCTCGTCATGCACTTTTTGCACAACTTCCCGCCACAGGATGCCGCTCTCCATCACGTTGGCTTTTTCCATGGAGCAGACTTTATTGCCGCGACGGCGTGCCAGCTCGAATGCGGAGCGTGCGACGCGGTCGATCTCGGACTCGGTATAGCGCTGGGTGTTGATGCCGACACGCTCGTTGCCTTCTTCAAAGATGCCGCGCGGCTCTCCGAAATAGACGCCAGAGGTCAACTCGCGCACGATCATGATATCGAGACCAGCTACAAGCTCACGCTTGAGCGAGGAGAAATCGGCCAGCGCGTCAAAGCATTGTGCGGGGCGCAGGTTGGAAAACAGGTCCATCTCCTTGCGCAAGCGAAGCAGGCCGCGCTCGGGCTTTACCGAGAAATCCAGATCGTCGTATTTCGGGCCGCCAACAGCACCCAAGAGGACCGCGTCAACTTCGAGGGCGCGGGCCATTGTGTCGTCATGCAGGGGTGTGCCGTACTTGTCATAGGCGACTCCGCCGACCAGATCGTGCTCGACGTCAAATGCCAGATCACGCTTTGCACCGAACCAGTCGATGATACGGGTTACTTGGCCCATGACCTCGGGGCCGATGCCGTCACCGGCGAGGATCAAAAGGGTAGGGTTTGCCATGGCGTGATGCTCCTGAGATTGATTGCCTGTGGCGTAGCGTGCAGGAGGAGGGGCGTCAAGGATTGGCGCGGGTGATATCCACCCAGAGCAGGCTGTGGCGGCTTGCCTTTGGTGAGGGCATCATGCCGCTTGCCAGCACCCGCCAGTCTACAGAGGGCAGCAGGTAGTCGACCCGCAAATCTCCCGGCAACGGGTCTTTGAAGTCTGCTGTCGGGCTGTCGTCAAAAGGATTCTGAAGATCGGGAGAGGCCAGCAACTGCTTGATCGCGCGCCGCCGTCCACTGCCGCGCGCAGGATCGGTATTTGCGGTTCCCGCAATAATGAAGGGGTCCATGTTCGTGTCGCGTGTGAGGTAGTTCAGCCAGAATGCAGTCTCGTCGTGATTGCGGCGGCCATTGCGGTCTTCTTCGCCGTCATAAATGGGCGGCGTTGCGTGGAATGTCATGAGGCGCAGGGTGCCGTTTTCAGGCGTCTTGACCGGAACAACCCAGTGGCCCCGAGAGGACAGGCGGTGCGCTGCAAATACGTCTTCACCGCCAAAGGGCGCGCCATCGACCATTGGATAGATATGATCCTCAAGATTGCGCCAAAGCATCAGGGTGAAGTCCTCCACCGCATCGCGATCTATGGGAAAACGCGACAGGATAGCCATGCCGCCCATCCCGTGGAACCGCCCGAACCCGTGGGCATCATCGGCGTCACCAAGGCGGCCATTCCCGTTCAGTTCAAGGCCTGTGCTTTGCCCTGCATTAGGCGCAGAAGTGAAATAGTGAGGATAAGTGAGACCCGCGGTAGAGAGCGTTTCTACAAGAGCCTTCAGGGCCGTTTGGCGCAGGTCATAGTCGATGCCTTGCAGGGCGATGATGTCGGGACGTGCTTCGGCCAATAGGGCGACAAAGGCCTGAACCTGTTCGTCCTCACCGCGCTGTATATCACGCAGCAACAGCCCAGGTCCTTTGCGGGTCAGTTCAGCGTTGAAAGTGGCAATGCGGATGGAGTCTGCCTGCGCAACAGTGCCGACGAGTGCCAGCACCATCATGCACAGGGTCTGTATCAGGCGAGCTGCAAACCTTCTGCGGCCTGTTCCGCATAAGCGCGCTTGCGCTTTTCCTCGATCATGTCGGCAATCTTGCCCATGGCGATGCCGCGCATGATGATACTTGCCGGTAGGAAGGCCCAAGCTGCGATTGTCCAGATAAGGGTTTGCGGGTTCTGCAATGTAACAGGGTCTATCAGATCAGTGGCCAGTTTGACCATCGCTGGAACGGCGAAGGGCAAAAGGAAACCAAGTGCGATGTTGATACGTGCGTCGCGCTGCAACCGCTCCAACACATCTCCGCCAGCAGTGGGGTCAAACAGGGGAAGGTTCACCCAAACATTGAACGCGCCAGAGCGTGCAGGCCAGTTGAGAATACGCACAAGGATAAGGAAGGCTGTCATTGCGATCAGGGAAATCATGTAGGACAGGCCCGCTGCGGTGCGTACAAAGCTCACCGTTTCATAGGAGGCGTCCTGTGGCAGCATAAGTACGACCATGCGCACCGGTGAATAAGGGAAGTCCATGGCATTGCCGACAATCGTGCCGATTGAAGTGAGGGCAGTCGTGAACAATGTCGGATCAGCCATGCCTTTCAGGATCGCACTAAGCAAAAACACAGTCAGAAAAAGGGAACTAAACCGCAGTCTGTTAAAGGGGCTGCATCGCGGAATTCAACGATGCTCGGGAAAACAGAATTATACTCAACAAAAGTGAGGATCGCCGCGAGGAGCGCCACGAGCAAAACGATTTGTGTCGAATCACTTGCCAGACCCGGCAGTACTAGCGCCGGCGTCATGATCATGGTCGCAACCAGAAGTCCACGCGCCGCAGCGCTGGTCATACGTACTATCAACGTTCTATCCCTTTCAAACTGGTCAGCCGCGTTTGTCGCGTGCTTGCCCCAACTTGATGCCTTCGGGTCGAGAAGGCCTGCCTCATTTTTGTCACAATCGTGCCTTCTTTTGCCTTAGTTCTCAAGACTATTGCATCAGATAACTGGACGGGTGGGGCGTTTTGAGGGAGAGGGTGGTGCGTTCTTACATCATTTCAGCGGCGCAAATAAGGCGACCGCAACATCTAGTGGGCGGGGCATGCACGCCCACTAGAAAATCGCTGCAAATTTTAGACTAAGCTAATTAAAGGTTAATCTAGGGGGTTTTATACCCAAGGACGGCTCTGGCTCGCCGCTGCTTCATAGGTATCAATCGAAGCAGCCTTTTCCATTGTCAGGCCGATATCGTCCAAACCGTTCATAAGGCAGTGCTTTTTGAAGGCATCAACTTCGAATGTGAATACGTCACCGTCCGAGGATGTGATGGACTGGTTCTCCAGATCAATCTCGATCCGCGCGTTCGCGCCCTTCTCGGCGTCCTTCATCAGCACGTCTACTTGCTCTTGTGGCAGGACAATCGGCAGGATGCCGTTCTTGAAACAGTTGTTATAGAAGATGTCCGCGTAGGACGGTGCAATCACACAGGTGATACCGAAATCAGCGATGGCCCACGGTGCATGCTCGCGCGAGGAGCCGCAGCCGAAGTTATCGCCAGCCACCAAAATTTGCGCATCGCGGTACTGTGGCTTGTTCAACACGAATGTAGGGATCTCGTTGCGGTCATCGTCATAACGCATCTCGTCAAACAGGTTCACACCAAGGCCGGAACGCTTGATCGTTTTCAAAAACTGCTTGGGGATGATCATATCCGTGTCGATATTGATGAGGGGCATGGGCGCGGCGATGCCGCTCAGCGTGGTAAATTTGTTCATTGGAGTTGTCCTTTCGGAAGGTGTCTGAATACGGGGAGTGACGGTGTTTGCAGCAGCTTTTGCCTGCCGTGCCGCCCGTTCGAATCCCAGAAAATCGGGTTTGGTGATGTTGCTGATGGCTTTGACCTTGGAGCCGCCGAGAACAGGTTTGACGTAATTGCTCTCGATCATCTCACCGATCATCGCTTCGGCTTGGGCAATAGATACCTTGAGCCTATGTGCGATGCCTGCAGCGCTGATATTGGCGCGCGTGCGGGCATGGAAGACGGCAAGACCATACTGATAGCGGTTGTAGCCGCCAGCAGCCACAGAAACGGGCGCACCAAAAGCTGGCAACGCAGGGGCCAATGCTGTGGCCCCCATCATCGTCAGGAAATTGCGTCGTTTCATATTGCCTCCATCAATGGCTCTTTGGTTCCTCTCACGCGGTAAGAGGAACCAAGACGCCAAAGCTACATCATCTCACGTACATCGGTGAGTTTGCCGGTGATCGCGGCCGCTGCTGCCATCGCAGGTGACATCAGGTGTGTGCGTCCGCCACGGCCCTGACGGCCCTCGAAGTTGCGGTTTGATGTCGCCGCACAGCGTTCACCAGGAGCAAGTTGGTCAGGGTTCATCGCCAGACACATGGAGCATCCTGCAAGGCGCCATTCAAAGCCAGCCTCGATGAAGATATCGGCAAGGCCTTCTTCTTCTGCCTGTGCACGGACAAGGCCGGAGCCGGGCACAACCATCGCACGGATGCCGTCCTTTTTCTTTTTGCCTTTCAGGATTGCAGCAGCAGCGCGCAGGTCTTCGATGCGGCCATTGGTGCAGGACCCGATAAACACGGTGTCGATCTCTACCTCGGACAAAGGTGTGCCAGCAGTCAGACCCATATAATCGAGCGAGCGCTGGGC
The DNA here is from genome assembly GCA_963933905.1 of uncultured Sulfitobacter sp. Classification (GTDB taxonomy): domain Bacteria; phylum Pseudomonadota; class Alphaproteobacteria; order Rhodobacterales; family Rhodobacteraceae; genus Sulfitobacter. Next base: position 17,323 of record CAWVWS010000032.1, on the reverse strand, counting down.
GGCGTCGACTTTGCCACCTGTAAAATCAGAGGCGGCAGGGACATTTGCCGTTATAGGCAGAACATCCTCGGGCGAGGTTCCCCATGTCACAACAGGTGCAATGTCTTCGCCTTTCAGCGTCACAACTTTGTCCCAATGGGCGTCATCGTCAGAATAAAGTGTCTTCCACCAGGCAAGGGCGGCTTCCCACTGTGCGCCTTTGGGTGCGTGGGGACGGCCCATGCAGTACTCAAATGTCTTCTCGTCTGGCGCGATAAGGCCAGCACGTGCGCCGCCCTCAATCGCCATGTTGCAGACGGTCATGCGCCCTTCCATGGACAGATCACGGATAGCTTCGCCACAATATTCGATGACATAACCGGTCCCGCCAGCGGTACCAGTCTCACCAATTACAGAGAGGGTAATATCCTTGGCCGTCACACCGGGGCGCAGCTTGCCTGTGATCTCGACCTTCATGTTCTTGCCCTTACGCTGGATAAGCGTCTGGGTGGCCAGCACATGCTCAACCTCGGATGTCCCGATGCCGTGGGCCAATGCACCGAATGCACCGTGGGTTGCTGTGTGGCTATCACCACAAACAACGGTCATGCCGGGCAGGGTCCAGCCTTGCTCGGGGCCTACAATATGCACGATGCCTTGGCGTACGTCGGAGACGGGGTAATAGTGAATGCCAAATTCCTTGGCGTTGGTATCAAGCGCGTCCACTTGAATGCGGCTGTCCTCGGTCATGGTCGCGGCATTGGCGCGGTCCAGTGTGGTGGGGACGTTGTGGTCTGGCACAGCGATTGTTTTGTCAGGGGCGCGCACAGTGCGACCTGTCATGCGCAGCCCTTCAAAGGCCTGCGGCGAGGTCACTTCGTGCACGAGGTGACGGTCGATATAAAGCAAGCAGGTGCCATCTTCGGCTTCATGGGCTACGTGGGCATCCCAGATTTTATCATAAAGCGTTTTGGGGGACATATGGTCCTCTCCCTTGGATAATGTGATTGTGTGAGGGTCAGATACGGGGCTGCGGGCTTAACCGCAGGACATACTTATAGTCGTGCCAGCACGGTGTGCGTGGCGCCAAAGAAGCGATCCGGCAGGCGTGCGCGGTCGGTCTGGTTGAACACATGTTTCATACTACTTCAGTTACAGCGCATTGCGGAACGCTGCAAGGGTTGCGGGGTCTGCGCCTTCGTGCGACGATTCCAGCCGTACAAGGAGAAGCCATGCAAGACACCATTGATCCATTTGCAGAGTTTTTGGTTACTATTCAGGGTCTTTGGGTGAACGCCATCGCATTCCTCACTGGCGTGATGCAGCCTGGTTGGCGGCAAAATCAGGTTATTATCGTTATTGTGTTGGCTGTGGTTGCTTGGGCCTTACACCGCAGTAGCGGGAATCTGTTGCAAAACTGGGTCCGCTCGCGTGAAGGCTGGGCAAAGTGGCAGCTCCGCGTGGTTGTGCAGGTCAAGCGGCGGTTGGGCCTGATCTGGTTCTCGGTCATGGCATGGTCGGTCTACCTCGTCATGCAAAACATCACTTGGCCCTCGCGCAGCTATCTGATCGGACTCGCGGCAACGCTTGCTATCGTCTGGGTTGGTGTCGCCTTTGCCGCGCGGCTGGTGCGTAACCGTTTTTTGCGCAGGGTGCTGACGTGGTCGCTCTGGATTTACGCGACGCTGTATTTGCTGAATGTTTCCGACGATGTGGCGGCTTTCCTAGATGGAATCGCATTCCAGCTTGGTGAAATGCGGTTTTCTATTCTGACGCTGATTACGGCGGTTGTGGTGATCGGTTTGTTGGTCACGCTCGCGCGGGTGGCATCGCAGGCCACTGTCAGCACGATCCGCCGCAACGAGGATATCAGCCCGTCAATGCAGGTGCTCGCCGTGAAGGCGGTGCAGTTGCTCATGTACGGCATCGCCTTCTACATGGGTGTCAAAGCAGTGGGGATCGACCTGACGGGCCTCGCAGTGCTGTCGGGTGCGATTGGTGTGGGCCTCGGTTTTGGTCTGCAAAAGGTTGTGTCGAACCTTGTATCCGGTGTGATCATCCTGCTCGATAAATCGATCAAGCCGGGGGATGTCATTTCTCTGGGCGAGACATTTGGCTGGATACAAACGCTCGGCGCGCGCTATGCCTCGGTGGTGACGCGGGACGGCAAGGAATACCTGATCCCGAACGAGGACCTGATTACAGGGCAGGTGGTCAACTGGTCCCATTCAAACGATTTCGTGCGGCTCGATATCCATTTTGGCACGGCTTACGGCGATGATCCGCACGTTGTGCGCAAATTCGCGATTGAGGCTGCGGCCTCGGTTGACCGCGTGCTCGGGTTCAAAGCGCCTGTCTGCCACATCGTCGGATTCGGCGACAGTTCAGTGGATTATATCCTGCGCTTCTGGATCAAGGACCCGACAGGCGGGCTTACCAACATCCGTGGAAACGTCTTTTTGGCGCTTTGGGATTCGTTCAAGGAAAACAACATTTCCATCCCCTTCCCACAGCGCGAAGTGAAACTGCTCGACGAGAATTAAGGGAACACTTGGCGGGTAGGGCGTGTTGATCTCTCAAAGGAGATACACATGACACATACATTGACACTACAACGCAAAGAGCAACTGACGCCTGATACCCACCGCTATGTCTTCGACAAGCCTGAGGGGCTAGAGTTTGACGCGGGACAAGCGACGGAACTCACGTTGATGAAAGATGGTTGGCGCGATGAGCCGCGGCCGTTTACCTTTACCTCCCTGCCAGATGAGAACGCGCTGGAGTTTGTGATAAAAAGCTATCCCGACGCGATGGCGTGACAGAACAGTTGGCCAAGCTTGAGGCGGGTGACACCGTCGAGGTCAAGGCGCCCTTTGGGGCAATTTCCGACCACGGACCGGGCGTATTCATCGCCGCTGGTGCGGGCATCACGCCGTTCATACCGATTCTCGAAAAGCACGCCGAGGCGGGTAAAATGGACTGCACCCTTATTTTTACCAATGAGACTGAGGAAGATGTGATCCTGCGCGAGAAGTGGGAGAAGATGGACGGGCTTACAACTATCTTTACCGTAACAGATGAAGACGACACAGGCGCAAAGGTGAAAGAACAGAAGGTCGATAAGGCGTTTCTCAAGGAAAACCTTACGCGGTTTGACCAGACTTTCTACATATGTGGGCCACAGGGCTTCGTGAATGATGTCCGTGACGCGCTGAAAGACCTCGGCGCGGATGCAGATAAAATCGTCACAGAAGAAGGCTGGTAACACACGGGGTGGTGCGCGTCATTGAAAATGGGCTATGGGGTTGCTAGTTAGAAAACTCACCCCAGCGCCGGGGGTCCGGCGGCGCGACATAAGGAGGACAATGTCCTGTCTACGCAAACATACGCAGTCTCCCCTGCGCACACTGGTGCGGTCGTAATGGCCGGTCAGAAAACAGCCACCAGCGATCTGCTGTTGGAAACCGTACTCGCGTCACTTGATGACGACAAAGCAGAAGATATCGTGCATATTGATCTGGCTGGTAAGTCCGAGATTGGCGATCACATGATCGTCTGCTCGGGCCGCTCCACACGCCAGGTGTCTGCCATTGCCGAAAAGCTGGCACAGCGCCTCAAGGATGAGTACGGCCATGCCGTGCGCACCGAGGGCAAAGGCTCGGGCGATTGGGTGCTGATTGATGCGGGCGATATCATCGTCCATGTCTTCCGTCCCGAAGTGCGTGAGTTCTACCAGCTTGAGAAAATGTGGCTGGGACAACCCGAAGCCGAGGCGTAAAATCGCGTGAAGGTGCATATTTGTGCCGTTGGGCGGCTGCGTGCCGGACCTGAAAAGACGCTGATTGACGACTATCTCAAACGATTTGACAGAACCGGCCGGGGGCTTTCCCTTGGGCCGGTTTCCGTTTTGGAAGTAGATGACCGCAAAGGCGGGGGCATGGCTGGTGAGGCAGCGTTGTTGCGCCGTGCGCTCCCTCAGGGTGCTGTCATCTGTGCGCTGGATGAACGCGGCACGGTTGAAACCTCACCCAAATTCGCGCGCCGTATTGAGGGCTGGCGCGATACGGGGTGCAGCGATCTGGCCTTTGTGATTGGTGGTGCCGACGGTATCGAACCGAGCTTGCGTCAGGAAGCGGATCATTTACTCTCGTTTGGTGCGATGGTCTGGCCACATATGATGGTCCGTGTGATGCTGGCCGAGCAGTTGTACCGCGCGGCCTCAATCCTGTCGGGCGGCCCCTATCACCGCGTTTAAGGAAGCGTTACGGCTTTCGCTTTGGGGTTCCATCCATTGACGGTGTCATGCGCTTCAATAAAGACCTGAGTGGTCCCTTCAGGGATTTTTACCCCTGATAATGAACGTGTAAAAGGCCGCTCATTCATGTGGGGGTGGGCCAAGACCCGCTCTCCCAAGACATTGCCATTTGCGTCCTTGATCCGCCAGATATCGGCATAATCATCCCAGCCGACGTCCGTGTGCAGGATGGTAACGTCAAACGTGAAAGATGATCCATTGTTGACCACTCTTACGTTTTGCACATTTGCGCTGTCCGCAAAAGCAGGGGACGCAAGCAGAACAAGAGAAGCAATGGTTGTTTTCAACATGTGACCTATCCAGAAGTTAGATTCAGTAGATAGAGCGTTATGCTGTGTCTTCCAAGAGGGCCTTACGGGAATGTGAAGCGAATTCCCGCCGCCAGATCACCACACATGTAATAAAGGCAGCAGCAATCAGCGGAATGGGTCCAGCGAGCCATGCAACAGCGGCCAATGCAAAATAGAGCGCGCGCAATCCGCGATTGAAGCTGCGCGCTGCCGTAATGTTTAACTCCGCAGCCTTGCGCGCAAATACGGGCGCTTTGGGATCCTCGGGGTCATTCGGGGTCGCGCCGACGATAACCGAACAGTATCCGAACAGGCGGTTCGACCAGACGAATTTGAGAAATGCACTGGTCAGGAACATGACAATCACGAGAAGTTTCACTTCCCACACGATCGCAGGGTCGCGGACTTCTGTGAGGTCGGCGGCAACGCCTGCCACCTGCTCTGCATTGCCGATCAGCGCCAGTGTCCCACCGATGGCAATGACGCAGGTCGAGGCGAAGAACGAGGTCCCCTGCCGCAGTGTCCCGATAGTCTGTGCATCGAATATGCGCACTTCGCGTGCCATCATCTGTGCCATCCACTGGCGTCTATAGCCCGCCATGATTAGCGAGGTGGAGGGTCTGCCCATCGACGGGTTTTTGATGCGCCAGCCAATCCCGTCCCACAACAGAAGCAGAACGGCCAGCGCCGCAACATCAAGGAGGGACAGGAACGAAAAGCTTTCAAGAGATATCATTCGCTCTCCCTACGCCTGCGGTGAGGGTATGGCCAGCGTCAGGCGCATTTGGTTGGACAGTTTTGCAATTTATTTACCATGTATAAATTTCTTTTTCCCTATCCTGAGCGGGTACAGGACAGCTTTGGCATTCGGTCGGATGGGTTGTTTAATGCGTTGATGGAACTGCGTCGTTTGGGGCGTAATCCTCTCTTTTAATCTGAGCAGCGTACAGAGTGGCGCGGTGCAGGAGGATGGCACTTGTGCAAATGTGAAATTGGTAATATAATTTTACCAAATTGGAAAAGTCTCATCACTCAGGAGCGTCACTTATGGAAATGCCTGTCCCAAACCCTGCGATCATTGCGCGCAAAGCCCGTGTCGTAGAGCGACTGAAAGCTGTGCTTGCGTCTGACGCCGTGATCCATGACGAGCGTGAGACACGCGCCTATGAATGCGATGCCCTGACGGCCTACCGCTGTGCGCCAATGGTTGCCGTACTTCCGTCAACCACCGAAGAAGTGTCAGCCGTGCTGCGGATTTGCCATGAAGAAGGCGTGCCTGTTGTGCCGCGCGGCTCTGGCACCTCCTTGGCGGGTGGGGCGTTGCCCACAGCGGATTGTGTTATTCTGGGCATTGCACGCATGAATGACGTGATCGAGACGGATTATGACAACCGTATTATCCGCGTGCAAACGGGCCGCACAAACCTCAGCGTGACAGGCGCGGTTGAGGAAGACGGATTTTTCTACGCCCCTGATCCCAGCAGCCAGCTTGCCTGTGCAATTGCGGGAAACATCGCCATGAATTCTGGCGGGGCACATTGCCTGAAATATGGCGTAACCACCAACAACCTTATGGGCGTGAAAATGGTCATGATGGACGGCGAGATTGTCGATATCGGTGGCGCGCATCTGGATGCTGGTGGGCTTGACCTGCTGGGCCTGATCTGTGGTTCCGAAGGGCAGCTTGGCGTTGTGACCGAGGCGACATTGCGCATCCTGCACAAGCCTGAGGGCGCACGGCCCGTCCTCATGGGCTTTGACGACAGCGAAGTGGCGGGTGCCTGTGTAACCGCGATCATCAAGGCGGGCGTGCTGCCCGTAGCGATCGAGTTTATGGACCGCCCCTGTATCGAGGCGACCGAAGCTTTCGCAAAAGCAGGCTACCCAATGTGCGAGGCGCTGCTGATCGTCGAGGTCGAGGGGTCGGACGCCGAGATCGATCACCAGCTTGACCTCATCATGGAAATCGCGCGCAAGCATAACCCTGTCGAGCTGCGCCAGAGTAAGTCAGCCGAAGAAAGTGCCGCAATCTGGCTGGGCCGTAAATCCGCCTTTGGCGCCATGGGCCAGATCAACGACTACATGTGCCTCGACGGAACAATCCCTGTCTCGAGCTTGCCGCATGTCCTGCGCCGCATCGGTGAGATGTCCAAGGAATATGGTCTGAAAGTGGGCAACGTCTTTCACGCGGGCGATGGCAACATGCACCCGCTGATCCTGTTTGATGCGAACAAGGAGGGCGACCTTGAGCTGTGCGAAGCTTTTGGTGCGGAAATTCTAAAGCTTTGCGTTGAAGTGGGCGGTTGCCTGACCGGAGAGCACGGTGTCGGCATCGAGAAACGCGATCTGATGCATGTGCAATATGCCCCTAATGATCTTGAGGCGCAGATGGCGGTTAAGGATGTGTTTGACCCGCAGTGGCTGCTTAATCCCGCAAAAGTTTTCCCGCTCGATGCTTCAGAGCGGCGTAGAGACATGGCGATTGCAGCCGAGTAAGTTCCAGATCGGTGTCGCGCGGCCCGAACTCTCCAGAGGAAGAAACGGTGACAGAAATTAAATACACCCCGTCGGACGAGGCGGAGCTTTCCGAACTTGTGGCATCTGCCACGGCCCCCCTGTGTATCAGTGGTGGGGGTACGCGTGGCGTTCACGCGGACGGCGCAGGGCTGAGTACCTCGGCATTGTCTGGCATCACTCTGTATGAGCCCGGGGCGATGACCGTGGTTGCAAAAGCGGGCACACCAGTGGCCGAGATCGAAGCCGCTCTGGCCGCCGAAAACCAGCGCCTTGCGTTTGAACCGATGGACCACCGCGCATTGCTGGGCACAACAGGCACGCCGACGATTGGCGGTGTCATGGCTGCGAACATCAGCGGCCCACGGCGGATATCTGTTGGTGCGGCCCGTGATTTCCTTTTGGGTGTGCGCTATGTCGACGGCATGGGCCAGATCGTCAAAAACGGCGGCCGTGTGATGAAGAACGTCACTGGCTATGATCTCGTGAAGCTGATGGCAGGCGCGCACGGGACCTTGGGTGTGCTGAGCGAGGTGTCACTTAAAGTTTTGCCACGCCCCGAGGCACAATCAACACTTGTCCTGCACGGTTTGGATGATCAGGCAGCAGTGGGCGCACTGGCACGCGCGCTTGGCAGTCCGTTCGAAGTATCCGCCGGAGCGCATGACCCCGCCGCAGGGGAAACTCTGCTGCGCCTTGAAGGGTTTAGCGAATCCGTCAGCTACCGTGTGGAACAATTGAAGACGCTGTTGGGCGGCGAGATTACAGTTGAGGAAAACAATATCGCCCGCTGGGAAGCATGGCGCGACGTCGCTTCCTTCGCTGATGTTGACGGGGATGTTTGGCGCATCTCGTGCAAGCCTTCTGACGGCCCTGCATTGGCGGCCAAGTCGGGTGCGCAAGCGGTGCTTTATGATTGGGCTGGTGGCCTGATCTGGTTGCGCACGGTGGCAGGCTACGATCTGCGGTCCGCGCTGGGCGGATACGACGGTCACGCGACATTGGTGCGCGGCACAGGCCAGGCGCGGTTTCAGCCAGAGAGCGCTGGCGTGGCACGGCTTACAGCAGGACTGCGTGCGCGGTTTGACCCGCGTGGCCTTTTGAATGCAGGCCTCATGGGATGAGTTTGGTTGTCCTTTTCGTTATTGTATTTGTGGGCGGCCCCTTGGCTTTTCGCGCGCTGACACGCGGGGGGCCATCGCCAACCGCTTTTCGGCGGCTCGCTATTTTTATGGCGCTCTGTGCAGCGACGGGCCGTACGCTGCGGTATGGATTTACCCATCTTTGGGGCCAGAACCTGCTCGTGACGGGAACGGGAATAGCGTTCATTTGGGGCGGCTGGATTGGTGTGCTGGCTTACGACGCGCAGGCGTTGCGGTGGATGGACGCATGGACTGCGTATGCGCCGCTGGACCGCCGTGGCAGGGGCCGCAGGAACAACAGTGCCGTGGTTCGGATTGGCAAGTGCCAGCCTTTTGGCGGGTTGAGGGGATAACATGCAAACGACATTTACCGAAAAACAGCTCGAAGATCCGGGTACAAGCCGGGCAAACGAAATCCTGCGCGCCTGTGTGCACTGCGGTTTTTGTACGGCGACATGCCCCACTTATCAGGTGCTGGGCGACGAGTTGGACAGCCCGCGTGGCCGGATTTATCTGATCAAGGATATGCTTGAGAACGAGCGTGAGCCTGATGCCAAGACGGTCAAACACATCGACCGCTGCCTTAGCTGCCTTGCCTGTATGACCACTTGCCCGTCTGGCGTACACTACATGCATTTGGTCGATCACGCCCGCGACTATATCGAGCAAAACTACAAACGCCCCTTTAGCGACCGTGCGCTGCGCTGGATATTGGCGCAGATATTGCCCTATCCGATGCGGTTTCGCCTTGCTCTTGCCGGTGCAAAACTGGGTCGCCCCTTTGCGCGCTTCATGCCCGATGCCCGACTGCGCGCAATGCTGGAAATGGCGCCAAAGGTGATCCCACCCGTGAGCCGTAATGACGATCCGCAAACCTTTACACCCCAAGCGCCCAAGCGGATGCGTGTTGCCCTGATGACAGGCTGTGCGCAAAAGGCGCTTAACACGGATATCAACGATGCCACGATCCGTGTGCTGACGCGCTTGGGTGCCGAAGTTGTTGTGGCCGAAGGCGCGGGATGCTGCGGTGCGTTGACCCATCACATGGGTAAAACCACCGAGAGCCATGCAACAGCAGCCAAGAATATCCGCGCATGGACCGCCGAGATGGACAAGGGCGGCCTTGATGCCATCGTGATAAACACCTCTGGCTGTGGCACCACGGTCAAGGATTATGGCCATATGTTCCGCAATGAACCGCTTGCAGCCGATGCCGCGCGGGTCGCTGGCATTGCGCGGGATATCTCCGAGGTGCTGGTGGAACTGACGGGCGGCGACTGGCAAGCAGAGCCGGAATGGGCGCAGGTCACCAAGACGCCGCGCCCGCCCGAAGGCATGGTTGTCGCCTATCATGCTGCCTGTTCTTTGCAGCATGGTCAGCAGATCAAAACACATCCGAAAACGCTGCTGAAAAAGGCAGGCTTTACCATTGTCGAGCCGAAGGATTCGCATCTTTGTTGTGGTTCTGCAGGCACCTACAACCTGATGCAGCCCGAGATATCGCAGCAACTCAAAGAGTTGAAAGTGAAAACACTCGAAGCAAAAAATCCAGATGTCATCGCGGCAGGAAATATCGGTTGTATGATGCAAATCGGCTCAGCCTCATCAGTCCCGATCGTTCACTCGGTGGAGTTGCTGGATTGGGCGTGGGGCGGGCCAAAGCCGCCTGCGCTCGAGAATGGTGGCGTGCAAAAAGACAACATTCCACGCTTGCGCTGACACCTCTGCCCTAATTTTGCCTTACCTTGCCCTTATCGGTTGGGGGCTGGGGCAATATTTGGGGTATTTGATTTGCTGCGATGGTTGGCTTTGACCGTTTTTGGACTGTTGCTCACCTCTGGTGCAGTGGCGCAAGACGCGCGACTCAAGCGATTGGATAATGGCGATGATGCGAAAGCGTGGGAAGCGGTTGGACGCCTGGACATCGACGGCAAAGGGTTTTGCACAGGTACCCTGATCGCTCCAAAACTGGTCCTGACAGCGGCACATTGCATGTACGACAGCGATACGGGCGAACGTATCGACAAAGGACATATTGAATTTCTCGCAGGATGGCGCAACGGGCGCGCAGGCGCCTACCGCGATGTGGCCCGCGTTGTTGTCCACCCCGAGTATGTCTATGCTGAAAACCTGTCGTCAGAGCGGGTGCGCAATGATCTGGCGTTGCTTGAGTTGGAAATGCCAATTCGCAACACTTCAATCAAACCATTCAAGACAGCTGCACGTCCGCGCACAGGGGACCGCGTTGGCGTCGTCAGTTACGCGCTCGAGCGTGCCGAAGCGCCCTCATTACAAGAAGTATGCTCGGTACTTGCGCGGCAGGGCGGCGTCCTCGTAACGTCCTGTTCTGTTGATTTCGGCTCCAGCGGCGCACCGATTTTTATCATTGAGGATGGCGAGGCACAGATCGTCTCGGTTGTGTCGGCCAAGGCCGAAGTCGACGGCAAGGAAGTTTCCCTTGGAACTGCGCTGGGTCAGCCGTTGGCAGAGTTGCAGGCGGAACTGGTTGCGGGCCGCTCCATCTATCTCGGTGCAAAGCCGGGGGAGCGGCGTATCGGTGCGGGGGTGCGTTCAGGAGGAGGGGCAAAGTTTGTTTCTCCGTAGCCTTTTTGTTTTGTCCATGCTGTGCGCTACTCCGGTTTATGCCGATAGCGCGCTCATTGGATTGACCCGGAACGAGCAGGCCTCGCCGTGGAAAGCGGTCGGGCGTCTGGATATGGCAAACGGTGGCTATTGTAGGGCCACACTCATCGCGCCCGACCTTGTTCTGACTGCTGCGCATTGCGCATTGCGCATTCGGTGCGGATGGCAAACCTTTGCCGCCTCAGCAACTCACTTTCCGTGCAGGCTATCGTGAGGGGCGCGTAGAGGCAGAGCGGCAAGTGGTGCAAATCGCTATGCCTGATGCATATGCGTACAAGTCAGGAGATGTCGTTAGCCGGATTGCAAATGACGTGGCGCTTTTGCGCCTTGAGACGCCCATTCCAACTCATGTGATTTCACCTTTTCTGGTTGAGGCACGGTTATTGAACCAAGGGGAGGTCACGGTTGTCTCCTACGGAAGGGGCCGTTCAACGTTGCCATCTTTACAAGCAACCTGCGCCGTCTTGCGTAGCTTTAAAGGCGTCATGGTTATGAACTGTAACACTACTTTTGGTTCTTCTGGCGCACCAGTTTTTCGCCGTGACGGGACACGGATCAGGATCGCATCCATCGTATCCGGCTCTACCGAGATCAGAGGTGTGCGTCGCACTACAGGTATGGCGCTGCCCGCGCTTGTGAGCGCGCTCAAGGCAAAGCTGGTGGCAGAGAGATCACGCGCGCCTGTCCGCCAGAAGCGGATCAGCGTTGGGACACGCACGGGCGGCGGCGCAAAATTTGTGAGTGCTGGCGGGTCTTGAAACCCGACAATTCATCCCCACATCTTTGAGGCCAGGGCGCCTATTCAGGGTTCTGGCAGTACCGAAGTATGGGCCTGTCCAATGTTGGAAGGTTCTGAACCCAATCGCTCAAAGATGAGGATGAACACATGCGTAATTTTGATTTTGCACCCCTTTACCGTTCCACTGTCGGTTTTGACCAGATCGCCAATCTGATGGACCGTGTGCTGACTGCCGAGACGGCGCAGCCAAGCTATCCCCCTTATAACATCGAGAAGCTGAACGATGACGCCTACCGCATCTCCATCGCGGTCGCAGGCTTTTCCGAGGCTGATCTGAGCATGGAAGTGCGCGAGAAATCTCTGATCGTCTCAGCACGCAAAGCAGATGAAGATGAGGCAAAAAGCTACTTGCACCGTGGCATCGCGACCCGCGCGTTCGAGCGTCGCTTCCATCTGGCGGATCATGTGATCGTGACAGGTGCGGGCCATACGGACGGTATGCTGCATATCGAGTTGGAGCGGCAGGTGCCTGATGCCCTGAAACCGCGCCAAATTCAGATCGCATCGACGACCCAAAGCATTGCAAAAGACGTGGTCGACGCTAAGTCGGTAGACTAATTCATTTTCCTAGAATGACCTAAAAGAGAAAGGCCCGATGCAGGTGAATGCATCGGGCCTTTTTTAGTTTTCAGAGCGGTGCTTTAGACGCTCATGCAGATGTATTTCATCTCAAGATAATCTTCGATCCCGTGGTGGCTGCCTTCGCGGCCAAGGCCGGATTGCTTGACGCCGCCAAAGGGGGCAACTTCGGTTGAAATCAGGCCTGTGTTCACGCCCACGATGCCGTATTCCAGTGCTTCTGCGACTTTGTATACGCGGCTGAGGTCTTTTGCGTAGAAGTAGCTGGCCAGACCAAAGATCGTGTCATTCGCCATGGCGATCACATCATCGACAGTGTCAAATTTGAACAGCGGTGCCAGCGGGCCAAAAGTCTCTTCTTGTGCGACCTTCATGTCCTGTGTGACGCCAGTAACGATTGTCGGCGGCAGGAAGTTTCCGTCCATCGCGCCATTTTCACCCAGCAGGACAGTCGCCCCTTTGGCAATCGCATCATCAATATGCTCTTTGACCTTCTCGCCAGCGGCGGGGTTGATCAGCGGCCCAAGTGTTACACCCTCTTCAAAGCCGTCACCGACTTTGAGTTTTTCAACGGCGGTTTTCAGTTTTGCAGCAAACGCGTCATAGACACCTGCCTGCACGTAGATGCGGTTTGCGCAAACACAGGTCTGGCCGTTGTTGCGGAACTTGCACAGGATCGCGCCCTGGACAGCGGCATCCAAATCGGCGTCGTCAAACACGATGAAGGGCGCGTTGCCACCCAGCTCCATGGAGCATTTCATGACTTGATCGGCGGCCTGCTTCATTAGGATACGACCGACTTCGGTCGAGCCTGTGAAGGTCAGCTTGCGTACGGCGGGGGTCTCGCAGAACTCCTTGCCTACCTCGGAGGAGGAGCTGGAAGGGACCACGTTGAATACGCCCGCTGGAATGCCAGCACGCTCTGCCAGCACACCCATGACAATCGCGCTCAGCGGTGTCTCGGCAGCGGGGCGGGCGACGAAGGAACAGCCAGCAGCGAGCGCAGGGGCCGCTTTGCGGGTGATCATCGCGTTGGGAAAGTTCCATGGCGTGATTGAGGCGGCAACACCGATGGGTTGTTTGATCACGGTGATGCGTTTGTCCCGCTGGTGACCCGGAATTGTCTCGCCATAGATGCGCTTGGCCTGCTCGCCAAAGAACTCGATAAAGGACGCGCCATAGGCGATCTCGCCCTTGGCCTCGGCCAGTGGTTTACCCTGCTCTGCCGTGAGGATCTTGCCCAGATCGTCCTGGTTTTCCATCATCAGATCGAACCATTTGCGCATCACGCTTGCGCGTTCTTTACCTGTCCATTTGGCCCATTCCTTTTGGGCGGCCTCGGCTTGTGCGATGGCACCTGCGACTTGTGCGCGGCTGAGGTTTGCGACTTTTGCGACCACATCACCGCGTGCGGGGTTGGTCACGTCGAACGTGCCGTCATCGCCATCGACCCATTTGCCGCCGATATAGGCGCGGGTTTCCAGCAGGCTGGGGTCATTGAGCATGGATTTCAGATCGGTTGTGGATGCAGTCATTATGCAGTCTCCTTGAATTCGTCTGGGAACCCAAACCAACAATGGCTATGATTGTCCAGATCACATTGAAAGGGTCTGTGCGATGAAGCTGGATGATGCCTATGCGAACGGAGCCTATATTGAAGGCGCAGATGCCTACCCTCCCCGTTGGGCGGCATCGGCAAAAGCATTCCGTGACGGTCTGGGTGCGCGGGCCCAGCAGGGTGTTCGCTATGGTCCTTCGGAGCGTCAGGTGTTTGATATGTTTCAGCCTGAAGGCGTGCCGCGCGGCACAGTGATTTTTGTGCATGGCGGTTACTGGAAGGCGTTTGACGCAACTATGTGGTCACATTTTGCTGCTGGTGCGCTGGCGCGGGGCTGGGCCGTTGCCATGCCAAGTTATGATTTGTGCCCCGATGTGCGCATCGCCGAAATCACCCGCCAGATCGCTGCGGCAGTGACAAAAGTGGCGGACCGTACCTTTGGCGGACCGATTGCTTTGGTGGGTCATTCAGCGGGTGGGCATCTGGTCTGTCGTATGACGGACCCGTTGATTCTCCCCTCGGAGATTCGCGAAAGGATCAAGCAGATCGTCGCAATATCACCTGTGGCGGACCTTGCGCCGCTTATGGACACCTCCATGAATGACATTCTGGGCATTGATACAGCCGAGGCCGAGGCGGAAAGCCTTGTGAGTATGCAGCCGCCGCATGGCCTTGATGTCACCATTTGGGTTGGTGCGAACGAGCGCCCCGCCTTTCTGGAACAGGCCGAACAGTTGTCGCGTACATGGGGCGCGCGGCGCGTTGTCGAAGAGGGCAAGCACCACTTTGATATCATCGACGACCTCGCCGATTCAGAAAGCCCGATGATCAAGGCGCTACTAGGCCTCAAATAACCAAGCGCCCGCGCCAGCGACATCATTTGTTGGCGCGGAGCTTTGGTGCGCGGCAACTCTTTTCCGACTTCATGATTAATCGGGTCAATTAAGGTGATTCTGTGGCAAAGGCTGTTCAGGCTTTCATTTGCCGCAGCGTTTTGCAAAGCTTATGCGATAATCTGGACCTTAGGATGTAAATCACGTTCACATTCCCTATATTAACTTAAATTGACATAAATACGGAGTGATCGATGGCTAATCTTTATGCACAGGTGCGCGAATCTCAGGAGCAGGTGGCAGAGGCGCAGTGCAAAATTGCCGAGCTGACCAGCCGGATCGAGACTGCCCGTGCCAAGCTTAAGGCAGGCGATGCTGCCAAGATTGATATCGAGAATGCCTCGCTTGAGGATGTGCATGCCCATACCGAAGTGATGAATGCGAACATAGCCGAGCTGATTATGGGGCTGGACGATGTGACCGCTGGTTTCTCCCGCGACTTTGACGATATGCGCTCCAAGACGGGTTGGGAAAGTGTGATCGGCATCTTTTCCTCCGCCAAATCCGACAGCATGCGTCAGGAGCGTGTGCGTAGCGCCTCCATCGATGACAAATTGCAGGACCTGATTGCCAAATCCGATACCATCGTGCAGCTGCTCGAAGGGCAGTTGGCCGTGCTTGAAGAGCAAAAACAAAGGTTGAAGCAAACCTTGTGGACACACTGGACGACCGCGAAATGACTGTGGCCGAGCTTGAGGCGTTGCGCACTGATATTGGCGCCATGGACCCCGAAATTATCAAGCTTGAGAATGCCATCTCGACCGAAATGGACGCTGCTAAAAGAACAGCCCTCGAGACACAACTGGCCGAGGCCAACAGCCGCTATAATGCGATGGTGCAGGAGGAGCAGGTCAAGCTCGCCAAGAGCCAGACGCTTGAGCGCTACATCGACAAGGGCAAGACATGGGTGGACAGCCTCCAGAACCAAGCGGCAACGCAAATGGTTCTCATCAACAAATTGCAGACTGACACAAAAACAGCGTGTTGTCCTCTATGATGCGCTGACCAAGTCACTGAAAACCGCGCAGCAGCAGGACGTCGCCCACCGCATCAACGAGATTGGTGTGAAAACGGATCAGGAGGCGCAATCAGCCATGGCAGGTATCGGTTCCGCCACTAACGCGCGCATGGCCGAGATGATGGAAAAGCACGAGGACCACATGGTGTTCGCCCGCGACGTGCTGGAGCAGAAGGCAAAAGCAGACGAGCGTTTCGCGCGTCGCTTCCAGAAGATCGTTGAGAAGCACGACAGTAATCAGTACGGAGCGTAGATGGCGCTTTTTCGGAAATACGCCGGATTTCTGATGGCATTTCTGGGACTGTATCTGACGCTTCCTGGTTATATGGCTAGTGTGGACATGCACATCGTTGCGGTGGGGAGCCAAGTCCTCTTCGCAATAGCTATGATCCTTACCTTTTCTATGATGTGCATTGAAATTTCCCGAGAATACCGTGGCAAGTAATGGCAAAAAAATACGTGAGGTCGACACAACACGCCACACGCGGGAGATGTTCACTTGGGTGATGTTGCTTGATGTCATCGCTTTTTTACCACGCATGTTCTTTGGTCTGTTCAAATGACTGACCCCGCCGCCGATCACTATGACCTGAAAGATACCTTCGCCAGCCGCAGGTATTTCGCCAAGTTCAAAGGCATTATGCAGCATATGCTGCGCGTGGCGGGGGTGATGGAAGCGGAGGGGCAGTTGTCCCGTGACGAAGTCACGATCCTTGCGACCTATGCTTCCATGCTCACTTACACGTTTCAGGCGCTGAGCTGGAAATACCTGCTGGTGGGCCGCGAGACAGGGCGCTTCTTCGGCTCACTCACTGTGGATGGACGCGACAGCGGCTTTCCCGTGGCAGCCGAGCTTATGGCCATGGCCAATGACGCCCAGCAGGCGCAAACCCATCTCGCGACAATGCCGAGCGTCGAGGATCACAAGGACCGGATGGTTCAGGTCATCCTGAGCGATCGCACCCTCCCCACAAAACTCTAGTTTAGTCTCTCACAAAGGCCCTATTACGAGGAATTGTTACGCGGCAATCTGTTCTGGGTCCGCAATGATCCCCAAGCGGAATATATGGGCGACATCGTGGACCGCCGTAAATATCGGATCCATTGGGCAACCTATGACAGTCAGGTGAACCTTCCCGTCATCTATATGATGGAGCTTGAGGATTCTGGCCATGATCCGCTGCCCACCGATGCACGTCGCTGGCCCGAAGTGCAGGCACATCTGAGCGCCCAAGCGCTGGGGGGGCTCAAACTGGTGACAATCGCGCGTGGCTTCGACGAGGACTTTGACGACCTGCATCCCAAACGTCTGCGCCGTTTCCACCTTGGTCCGATGTACAGCCACGAATACACTCGCCAGAACGGACCGATGCACGATGTGCTGGCGGAAGCGAAAGCGCCCGAAGGGCAGGACTGGGCCATGGTCTGGACCGAAGAAGATTTGCTTTCTGACCGCGTGATTGAGGAAAAGGCAGGTTGGCTCTCCACCGTGGAGCGTGAGGTTTTCGCCCTTGATCCCATGGGCCTCCATTCGCCGATCATCGGCGCCACCCGCACCCAGCGCAGCATCATCCTGCCCCAGCGCCCCTATCA
>CAWVWS010000031.1:0-24086 GCA_963933905.1 uncultured Sulfitobacter sp. | reverse complement strand
GCATCCAGCATCCGCGCCTACTCCGACCAGATGCATCAGGAACGCAAGACGCGCCGAGCGCTAAATGAGGACGTTGTAGCCGCTTTGGACAGTGGTGAAATCACGCCATGGTTCCAACCGCAGCTATGCACCGACACTGGGCGCATCACCGGATTTGAGGCTCTCGCAAGCTGGACCCACCCTGTGCGCGGTGTCATTCCCCCAGCTGAGTTTCTACCCGCTGTTGAAGCAGCCAACCTTCTGGAGCGGCTTGCCGAAGTGATGATGTATCATAGCTTCCGCGCGCTGAAACAATGGGATGCAGCAGGAGCGGAAGTCCCGCAAGTCGGCGTGAACTTTACTGGGTCAGATCTGAGCAACCCAAGGCCGTTGGAAAAGGTCAAATGGGATCTGGACCGCTTCGAGTTGACGCCGGACCGCCTTGCGTTTGAGGTTCTTGAAACAGTTGTCGCCAGCGCACCAGACGACATGATAACGCTTAATATCAATGCCTTGGGAGATTTGGGCTGCCGTATCGACCTTGATGATTTTGGAACCGGGAATGCCTCCATCGCTTCAATCCGGCGCTTCTCTGTCAGCCGCATAAAAATCGACCGCAGCTTTGTGATGAAGGCTGACCGCGACCCAGAACAGCAGCGCATGATCAGTGCAATCCTAACGATGGCAGAGCGACTTCAGGTTGAAACCCTCGCCGAGGGGGTGGAAACTGTAGGAGAGCATGTTTTGCTTGCCCAGTTGGGTTGTCATCATGTTCAAGGATTTGGCATCGCACGCCCAATGCCCTTTGACCAAACCCTCGATTGGATCAATTCGCATAACGCCAAACTCCAGGATGTGCCGAAGATCATGCAGGGTCGTGGAAAATAGGTGGAAACGGTCTTAATCCTATGACCTAAACAGGGCAAAAACCCCGAATCCGCTTGACCTTTGACCGTACCCGTTGTGTACCCACCAAACAGTTTTCAGACATCAGGTGGCCGTGCTCATGGACAACGATCAGAACAAAAACCTCATCATTGCAACAGCGCTCAGCTTTGTCGTGATCCTTGTATGGTTCGTACTTTTTCCACCACCAGAACCTGAAACGGCAATTGACGGGACAACGGTATCAGAAACAGCGACTGTAGAGGGGTCGTTGAGCACCCCGACAGCCGATCTGACAACCACCCCGCAGCCTGCTACCGCAAGCACTGAGACAGCTCCAAGCGCGCTTGAAACTGCCGGACGGGTTCCGATCGAAACACCTCGGGTCAGCGGATCTCTTTCGCTGCTCGGTGGACGCATCGACCAGCTTTCCTTGAATGACTACACAACAACTTTGGAAGATAATGCGACGATTGTCGAAATCCTGTTCCCTGCGAATGAAGCAAACGCCCAATACGCATTGCATGGCTGGGCCGCTGATACGGGTGTGGATGCAACTGCCGTTCCAGGCCCCAATACCCCTTGGACGCTAACAGGCGGTGAAACATTGGGCGTCGATACGCCTGTGACACTGAGCTGGGATAACGGCGCAGGACTGCTTTTCACAAAGCAGATCGCGATTGATGACCAGTTTATGTTCACGATCACCCAGTCCGTTGAAAACACCGGAACCGGTGCCGCAACAATGGCGCCTTATGCGATTCTGGCCCGCCACGGGCTCCCTACGGATCTCAAGAACTTCTTTATCTTACACGAAGGTGTAGTCGCCATGACAGACGGTGAATACTCGGAAACGGATTGGGACGAGATGCCCGATTTTGCCTTCAACCAGCGCGCGGGCGCACGCACAGATGAGCGCCAGATCACAGAGAACGGCTGGATCGGCTTTACAGATCACTACTGGATGAGCGTTCTGATCCCGACCCAAGGCACAGCCTTCAAATCCGTTGCCAAATATGACGAACGACGTGACATCTACCAGACCGAGGCGCTAAGCCCGGTTCAAAGCGTTGGACCTGGCCAAACGATTTTAAACACGACACAGTTTTTTGCAGGCGCAAAGGAATGGGATGTTCTCAAAAAATATGAAGACGACGGCGTCTATAACTTCATCGATTCAATCGATTGGGGCTGGTTTGCCTTCCTGACAAAGCCGATCTTCTGGCTCTTGCACCAGTTCAACCTCTTGATTGGCAACATGGGTATCGCAATCATTGCGCTTACCCTTCTGATCAAAGCGCTTCTGTTCCCGCTGGCCTATAAATCCTATGTCTCTATGGCCAAAATGAAAGAGCTTCAGCCGAAAATGGAGAAGCTCAAGGAAGATGCTGGTGACGACAAGCAAAAGATGCAGCAAGGCATGATGACGCTCTACAAGAAGGAAAAGGTGAACCCTGCCGCGGGTTGTCTGCCGATCCTGATGCAGATCCCGATCTTCTTTTCTTTGTACAAAGTGATCTTTGTAACGATCGAATTGCGCCATGCGCCATTCTTTGGCCCGTTCCAAGACCTCAGCGCGCCTGATCCAACCTCGATCTTCAACTTCTATGGACTCTTGCCATGGGGTACACCTGACGCGGGCAGCATCATGGCGCTTGTCTTTATCGGTATCCTGCCGCTGTTGCTTGGTATCTCCATGTGGCTCCAGCAAAAACTGAACCCCGCCCCCACAGATCCGACACAACAGATGATCTTTGCGTGGATGCCATGGGTGTTCATGTTCATGCTCGGCAGCTTTGCTTCGGGTCTGGTGGTCTACTGGATCGCGAACAACACAATCACCTTTACCCAGCAGTATCTGATCATGCGATCACAGGGATATAAACCCGACCTTCTGGGCAACATCAAAGGCGGCTTTGGCAAAAAGGCCAAGGCCGAGCCGAAAAAGTGATGAAGGTTACGGCGCTTTGGCGTCACCCTATCAAAAGCCACGGGCGTGAGGCGCTGAAGCGTGTCACGCTCACCCAAGGCCAGTGTATGCCCTATGACCGCTTGTGGGCCATTGCCCATGATTCTGCCAAAACGGATGGAAGCGCGTGGGCCCCTTGCCAGAATTTCAATCGCGGCGCTCAATCCCCATCACTCATGGCGATCACTGCCAAACTGGACGAGGCGTCCGAGACGATCACTTTGCGCCATCCTGCGCAGCCTGATCTGACCGTCCAACCTTATTCCCAAGCCGCTGAATTGCTCACATGGGTTAGCGCACTGGTAGAAGCGGATCGCGCCCAACCTGCACGGGTTTTACGCCTTGATGGCCGTAGTTTTACCGATACGCCATTCGCGTCGGTGTCGCTTTGCAATCATGCGTCACATGATGCCGTTGAGGCCCTAACGCAGAGCCCATTGCAAACAGAGCGCTGGCGCGGGAATATCTGGTTTGAAGGTGCCGCCCCTTGGGAGGAATTCCAGTGGATGGGGCGGGAGTTACGCATCGGTACGGTGCAGCTCAAAGTGGAGGAGCGCATTCGCCGCTGCAAAGCGACCACAGTAAACACCGATACAGGTGTTCGGGATGTGGACACGCTCAAGGCGCTGAACACGCTTGGCCATCAGGATTTTGGCATCTATGCCACCGTAACACAGACCGGCACAATTGCCGCTGGCGACCAGTTGGAGCTTGTCTAATGCAACTACCTTTCCCCCTCGCTGAGGAACCAGACGCGCAAACAATGGAAAAGGGCCGCCTGCTATTTGCGGGCCAGACCGAGTTTGTGAAAGGTGTCGTTGCCATGTCTGGCCTGCCCGAGGCGGACCGCCTTGAGGTTTGCTTTGCCGGTCGCTCGAACGTCGGGAAATCAACGTTGATCAATGCGCTAACCGGGATGAAAGCGCTTGCACGCGCCTCCAACACGCCGGGCCGGACGCAAGAGATCAACTATTTTACCGCTGGTGAAGATCTCTACCTCGTCGACCTTCCAGGCTATGGCTATGCCAATGCGCCCCTGCCTGTGGTGGAAAAATGGCAGCGCCTACTCAAGCAATTTCTGCAAGGCCGCCAAACTCTGCGCCGCGCTTTTGTTTTAATTGACGCCCGTCACGGCGTTAAAGCGGTTGATGACGAAATCATGAGCCTGCTCGACAGTGCCGCCGTTACCTTTCAGGCCATCCTGACCAAGGCGGACAAAGTCAAAGAGGTCGAGCGTGAGGAAGTCCTCGATCAAGTGCGCGGCGCACTCGCCAAACATCCCGCAGCCTACCCCGAAATAATCGTGACATCATCGGAAAAAGGCTGGGGTATTCCAACCCTGCGCTCGATCATTGCCACGCTGGAATAACCGCCTATGATCCTTTGAAACCTTAGGATCACTGATATGAGAACACAGCAGATGAACCGCGATTGGGCCGCCACGGCCGCCACACTCTCACAGGCCCTGCCCTATATGCAGCGCTATAATGACGCGACAGTTGTGATCAAATTGGGCGGTCACGCGATGGGCAGCGACGAGGCGATGATCGAATTCGCACGCGATGTTGTTCTGATGCGGCAGGTGGGCGTAAACCCTGTGATCGTCCATGGCGGTGGTCCTATGATTAACGACATGCTCAAACGCTTGAACATCAAGTCCGAGTTTCTAAACGGCAAACGCATCACAGATGCCGCCACGATGGAAGTGGTCGAGATGGTCCTCTCCGGCCTTGTGAATGCTAAGATCGTTCAGGCCATTTCCGAGCAGGGCGGCCGCGCTGTCGGCGTGTCGGGCAAAGACAGCGGGTTGATTATTTGCGAAGCCGAAAACCCCGAGCTAGGCCTTGTCGGGAAACCTGTAAAAGTGAACCCCCGCCTGCTCCTCGACATGGCAGACAAGGAGTTGATCCCTGTGATTGCCCCCCTAGGAATGGGGATGAAGGGCGAGACATTCAACATCAACGGCGATACCGCAGCTGGTGCGATTGCGGCGGCGCTTAAAGCAGATCGTCTGCTTTTGCTCACCGATGTGTCAGGTGTCAAAAACGCAGCGGGCGAGGTGCTTACAGAACTCACCCCAGAACAGATCAAAGAAATGACCGCTGATGGCACCATCGCGGGTGGCATGATTCCCAAGACGCAGACAGCGCTCGACGCGCTTGCCGCTGGTGTACGCGCAACGGTTATTCTGGACGGACGTGCGCCCAATGCCTGCTTGCTGGAGCTGTTTACCGAACATGGTGCAGGCTCGATCATCCGCGGTGCGTGAGGTGCGTTTGATCCAGATCGGCACGTCCAAAGCGCTGTTCATATGAAGCGCCTCATTCTGATGCGACATGCCAAGTCGGACTGGGGCGATTGGACCGCTACAGATCATGAGCGTGGTTTGAATACGCGTGGTGTAAAAAGCGCGGGTGCGATGGGAGATTGGCTGCGCAAAAATAGCCTGATGCCCGACCATATTCTATGCTCAGATGCGACGCGCACGCAGGAAACTCTCGCCGGTCTCGCCCTGCCAGACATCCCGACAACGCTGACCCGCGACCTATATCTGGCCAAGGCTGACGTGATGGCGCAGCTTCTGATGCGGCAGGACGGCCCCTGCGTTCTGATGGTCGCCCATAACCCTGGAACGGGGTTGCTGGCTGCACGGTTGATCGCAGCGGAGCCGGATCATCCCGAGTTCGACAGCTATCCAACCTGCGCCACTATGGTCGCGGAGTTTGAGATTGATACATGGCGTGATCTGAAAATGGGCACTGGTCGCTTGATCGATTTCATCGTGCCAAGGGACCTCATAGAATAAGGGCAGAGGTTTCCCCCCGCCCTTTAAATTCGACATTCTATCTGAACCTTAGTGACCCAAAATCTGGCTCAGGAACAACTGCGTGCGCGGGCTTTGCGGGTTATTAAAGAACTCTTCAGGCTCATTCTGCTCAACGATCTGGCCTTGGTCCATGAAGATGACGCGGTTGGCAACCTGACGGGCAAAGCCCATCTCGTGCGTCACGCAAATCATCGTCATACCTTCTTCAGCAAGCTCGATCATCGTATCGAGAACTTCCTTGATCATCTCGGGGTCAAGCGCGGAGGTCGGCTCATCAAACAACATGATACGCGGCTTCATGCAGAGCGAGCGCGCAATCGCCACACGCTGCTGCTGACCACCGGAAAGCTGTCCGGGGAACTTGTCCGCCTGATCAGGGATTTTCACCTTTTCAAGGTAGTGCATCGCGATCTCTTCCGCTTCCTTCTTTGGTGTTTTACGCACCCAGATTGGCGCAAGCGTCAGGTTGTCGAGGATGCTCAGATGCGGGAAAAGGTTAAAGTGCTGGAAGCACATTCCCACTTCGGAGCGGATTTTGTCGATATTCTTGAGGTCGGAGGAGAGCAGCGTGCCGTCCACTTCGATGGACCCCTTCTGGTGCTCTTCCAATGCGTTAATGCAGCGGATGAGCGTGGATTTACCCGAGCCCGACGGGCCACAGACAACAATCCGCTCGCCTTGATAGACCGTCAGATCAATGTCGCGCAGCACGTGGAATGTGCCGTACCACTTGTTCATGTTCTGAATGGAAATCGCGACTTCGTCGGACACTTTGAGCTTGGTATCAGCCATGTTTCGGGCTCCCTATTATCTTACGCTAATTGAGCGTGATTAGCGGTGATCAGTTGCAAGGCGGCGTTCCAGCCACTGCGAATATTGTGAAATGCCGTAACACACGACAAAGAACAGAACGGCGGCAAAGCCCAGCAGCTCCCAATACACCCCGTTCCAGTCGGTAGAGGCGAGGATGGGACCACGGATCATGCCGACCAGGTCAAACATGGAGATGACCGAGACGAGCGTGGTATCTTTGAACAGACCCACCGCGATGTTCACGATGCCAGGGATCGAGATCTTGAGTGCTTGGGGGAGGATGATCAGACGCATGGACTGTGCATAATCAAGGCCAAGGCTGTTTGCGGCCTCATATTGTCCCTTTGGCAAAGCAGCGAGGCCACCACGGATCACCTCGGCGATATAGGCCGCCGAGAAGATGGTGATCATGATCACAACCCGCAGGAACAAATCGACTGTCGCTTCAGGCGGGAAGAAATACGCCAGCATCACGCTTGCTACGAACAGCAATGTAATGAGCGGCACACCACGGATGAATTCGATGAATATCACGCAAATCCATTTAATCAGCGGCATCGAGCTTTGACGGCCCAGTGCCAGCGCAACTCCCAAGGGGATCGACAGGGACACACACGTCAGACCCAACATCATGTTGAGCATGAAGCCCCCCAGATCGCGTGATGGCACGGCGCCAAGCAGAGGTTGCTCGGGCGCAATGGCACCCACGACAAATCCGGCAAGATACCAGACCACAACAGCAGCAGCGACACCGCCTCCGAAACCGAGGGCAAAATTGCTCGCCACGAACCGCGCATAAACGAGGTAGCCTGCAACAAAACCGAGGAATGCAAACACTGGCACCCAGATCGTGCCACCCCAGATCAGCCAATATGCGGCGAAAGGGTATACTACTGTGATGATCAACAGCTTGCGTGGAAGGTCAAAGAACAAGACAGGCGCAAGTGCCGCGCCCATCAAAACGAGCGCGACAGTGGGTCGCCAGTAGAACTCTGACGGGTATTTGAAGCCAAAGAGGAGCTGGTTCCAGCGCTCGGTTAAAACCGAGAAACATGCGGCAGACGTGCCTTGCAAAATCTCGCGGCATTCCGCAAGCGATGATGTGGTCCACAACCCGCCCCAAATCCACGGCAATGTAGCTGTCAAAATGAGGAAGATGACATAGGCCGCCGCCACTGTGAGCAACGCATTAGGCCATGTGGCAAACAAGTTATCGCGTAGCCACTTTACCGGTCCCGCCGCATTGGACGGCGCAGGCTGTTGTTCGATATCCGTTGTGCGCACGAAAGCGACGGAGTGTTCATGTGTATCTGACATATCAGCGCTCCTTCAGCTTCATTGAGTTGTTGTAGACGTTCATCACTGCGGAAATCGACAAGGAGATCGCGAGATAGAAGGCCATGAGCAAAAGCACGCACTCAATCGCACGGCCCGTTTGGTTAAGCGTGATGCCCCCCAATGTGGCCGTAACATCAGCATAACCAACCGCAATCGCCAGCGAAGAGTTCTTGGTGATGTTGAGGTACTGAGAAATCAGCGGCGGGATAATCACCCGTAATGCTTGGGGCAGAACAACAAGGCTCATCACACGGTTTGGACGAATACCAAGGGCTGCTGCCGCTTCGGTCTGCCCATTGGAGACGGCCTGAATACCTGCACGCACGTTCTCGGCAATGAAGGCGCCCGTATAAACGGACAAGGCCAGCCAAAGCGCAATGAGCGGGCCACCGATCTTGATCCCACCCGAGAAGTTGAATCCTTTAAGCGCAGGCATTTCCCAGCTCAGACCAAGGATGAGGCAGAGCGCAATGATCGGCAAAAACCAGATCGCAAGGTTGGTCCAGAGCGTGTTCGGACGGATGCCCGTATCTTCCTGAATACGATTCGCACGCTTGGTGATAAACCGCGCTCCGAAGAAGGAGCCAACAAGCGTTGCAATCACAAGCAGCCAGTTCAGCGCGCTACCATCTGCGCCGCCAATGCCACGTGTGAAATATGGCCCCGGGACGTAAACACCGCGGTTCGTGAAGGCAAACATATCCAACAGCATCGTCGACGCTGGATCATCGCCTCTGAAATCGCGCGGGCTTGGCATCACGGCGGTCATGATTGTGAAAATAATGATGATCCAGATCAGCACCGGAATATTGCGAAAAATCTCGACATAGAAGGCCATAAGTTTGCGCACAAGCCAGTTGTTGGACAGGCGCAAGACACCCGCAAGCACACCAAGGATCGTTGCGGTGATACAGGCCAAAAAGGCCACAAGCAGTGTGTTGAGAATACCCACAACAGCCGCGCTCATATTGGAGGACTGGCTGTCATAAGGGATCAATGTCTGGTTAATGTCATATCCCGCGGAACTGCCAAGGAAAGCAAACGAGATGTTCAGCCCCGCCTGTCGCAGGTTCTCCGCGAGGTTGGAATATAGGTAAAACAATGCAGATGCTAAGGCGATCGCTGCGACAACCTGCAAGGTCATCGACCGGTACCTCGTATCGTTCAACAGCATAGAAAGCCGGAACGAGCCCTGTGGTGGGTCCGAGAGTGTCGACATGATATGTATCCCCGTTGTTCCGGTTTTTTGTTTCATGCGTCTTTTGACGTCAGTACCGGATCAATTATTTGGTCGTGTCGTTTCTTATTTATAGCACTAAAATGCACAAAGGGCGCAGGAAAACCTGCGCCCTTTGGCTTTTCGTATTTAGCGGAATGGTGGGGAGTACAGCAGGCCGCCGTCTGTCCACTGTGCGTTCAAGCCACGCGCCAGACCGATTGGTGTCTCTTCGCCGATGTTCTTGGCAAAGATTTCGCCGTAGTTACCCTGTGTTTCGATTGCGCGCTTGGCCCAATCTGCGTCAAGGCCGATCATCGCGCCAAGGTCACCCTCGGTGCCGAGCAGACGTGCAACTTCTGGGTTTGTTGTGGATGTCGCCATCTCAGCAACATTTGCAGAGGACACACCCAGCTCTTCAGCTGTGATCAGTGCGTTCAATGTCCAACGGACGATATCGCCCCATTCGTTGTCGCCATGACGTACCAGCGGGCCGAGTGGCTCTTTGGATACGATTTCTGGCAGCAATGTGTGCTCGTCCGGGTTCTCGAATGTCGCACGTGTCGCGGCCAGACCGGATGCGTCTGTTGTGTAGACGTCACATGCACCGGCAAGGTACTGCTGCTGTGCTTCTGCGTTTGTCTCGATTGGCACTGGCTCATAGGAGAGGTTGTTGGCGCGGAAGAAGTCGGCCAAGTTCAGCTCTGTTGTTGTACCAGTCTGAATGCAGACAGTCGCACCATCAAGATCTTTTGCGGAGGAAACACCCAGCTCTTTTGGAACCATGAAGCCTTGGCCATCATAGTAGTTCACGCCGATGAAATCGAATTTCAGGTCGGTGTCACGGGACATTGTCCATGTAGTGTTACGCGCCAGCATGTCGATCTCGCCGGAGGAGAGCGCGGTGAAGCGTGTTTTGCCAGTTGTTGGAACGAATTCAACAGCTGTTGCATCGCCCAGAACCGCAGCAGCAACTGCGCGACATACGGCTACGTCAAAACCGACCCACTCGCCATTTGCGTCAGGTGCAGCAAAACCTACGAGGCCTGTTGTTACACCACAGTTCAGTTTGCCACGTGCTTTGACATCGTCCAGCGTACCGGCAGACGCTGCTACAGCGGACAGTCCGGCGATCGTGAGCGCGCCAAGAATAATTGATTTTTTCATTTTAACCTCTTCCTGATTTTCCACCACTTTTGGGTGGATGAACCGGCACTTTGCACGCCGGCGGTGATACGTTGCAGGAAAACCCGCATCGTGGCGCACAGTGTGTGCGGATTCTCGCGCGAAGGTCAAGGGTTTCACAGTCAAATTTCGGTTAGATAATCCCCTTGACCAAGGGGAAGGCAAAACGGTGTGCGATTACCGCTGCGCAAGATCAAACATGCGTTTGGCATGCAAAAAGGCATCCCGCTTGATCAGGGCCATTGCGGTTGCCTCTTCGTCCTCGCCCCATTGCTCTTCCTGCCACAACTCATCCAGCCGCGAAATCGTCCACAACTCATCGGCAGGCCGGGCATCCATCGTCGCTGCAAACCCCAGAACGAGTGAGCCGGACAAGCTGACCAGATCATGGAATGCGGCCAGTTCAAAAGCATCAAGCGCATGCGTCCGCCTGCTCAAAGCCTCAACATCCAAAGGGTTTTGTGGCGCGTGGATGACGCCTGTGCGCGGCTCGAGACGCGCACCCAGCGCGTCTTCGGCCCAGTCCAGTATCGGGTTCCAGTGTTCGTTCTGCCGCGCAACAAGTTCTTCTGGCGCATCCGCACGGTAGCACAACAGATCACTGTCGCCGTAGGCCGCCAGCAACTGTGCTACTTCAGCGTGCTGAACAGTCACTTTATCAATCGCGGCATTCGCGGTCTTGGTCACGGGCATCGTATTGGGATTGATGATCTCAACCTGCGCATCCCACTCCTGCGCAATCGCGGATGCCATTGCATGCGTCGGGACGTGCATTGCCTGTTTCGCAGGCGTTTTTACACCGCGTCCGTCGAGTTCAATGGCAAAACTGCCCTCAACCTCCACAACCGAGGCCGCTTTCCAGAATCGCTTTGCTTTCCATTCGCTCATGTTTTCACTTCTCCCAGATCGTAGCGAGCAATGCAGGCAAGGCGTCAAACCTATCCAGCATATGCCGCGCTGCCGTCAATCTTTCTGCCGGATGATAGCCCCAGCGCACACCGATTCCCGTGATGCCAGCCGCTTGTGCCATCTCCATATCAAAACTGGTATCCCCGACCATCACTGCATTTTCCGCCGCCACGCCCGTCTCGCGCAGCGCTTCGCGCAGCATGGCAGGATGGGGTTTGGAGGGGTGAAAATCAGCAACTTGCCGCGTCACAAACATACCCCCGAGGTCATGCGCCTCGATCAGCTTGTCCAACCCGCGCTGCGATTTTCCCGTGGCGACACCCAGCAGTGTTTCAGGCTGCGCATGGAGCGCCTCCAGTGTTTCGCGCGCACCTGGATAAAAAGGGGAGGAAACCTTGCCCCCCTGTTCGGCGCGCAGGGTCATATAGGCGTCTTTGTACCCCTGCACCAGACGCGCACGGGTAACCGCCTCCGCCTCAGGGGCCAATTCGAGCATCAGCACATCAAGCGATAAACCAACCACACCCAAAACCGCCTCGCGCGGTGGCGTCGGTAGACCCTCTGCCGCAAAGGTCATATGCATCGCGCCTAGAATATCCGCCTGACTGTCAACCAATGTGCCGTCGACATCAAAGATCACCAGCCTCAGGGGCGCGTCACTCATCCCCAGTCATCTCCGAACGGATCGTCAGGCGCAAATTTCGTGTGCCAGTCGAATGTATCCCACGTGCGCTGCATATGCTCTGGCAGGGGTGCAACCAGATTAAGCATCGCCTTGGTCGCGGGATGCTGGATTTTCAGGCTGCGTGCATGCAGGTGGAGCTTCTTGGAAATATCACCGCCCAGTTGCGCGCCCCAACCATCTCCCATGTTGTCCTGACCGGAGCCACCATATTTACCATCACCGACAATCGGGTGCCCAATCTCGGCCATGTGCACACGCAGCTGGTGCGTACGGCCTGTCACAGGGCTCAACGCCATCCAGGACGCACGTGTGCCAACCTGTTCAAGCACTGAATAATCAGTGGTCGCACGTTTCGCGCCTTCGGTGTCATCGATTTCGCCTGGATGCACGGCATACATCTTTTCGCCCTCACCCCGCGCGCCGTGACCGCCTGCTTTGACCAGACCGAACTTGATCGTACCATTGCGCGGATGGGGCGCACCAGCAACGGCGGCCCAATAAATCTTGCGCGTTTCGCGGTGGCGGAAGTTGGCAGTCAATGCCTTGGCCGCCTCGCGCGTACGCGCCAACACCAGCACGCCAGACGTGTCCTTATCCAAACGGTGCACAAGGCGCGGTTTCTCGTCCAGATCGAACATCAGCGCCTCGGCGAGGGCATCCACGTGCCGCTCCCCCTGCCCTGATCCACCCTGCACAGGCAACCCCGGCGGCTTGTTCAGCGCAATCACGTGATCGTCGCGATAAATAACACAGGCGCGGATCATCTTGGCTTCCGCCTCGGTCACTTTGGTGCGTTTCTGTGGCGGTGGCGCATCGCCCGTGGGCAGCGGCGGAATACGAATTTCCTGCCCTACCTCGACACGGGTAGAGCCTTTTACACGGCCACCGTTCACACGGATCTCGCCTTTGCGGCACATCTTATCGATGCGGCCCTGCGGGATCTGCGGAAAGACACGCTTGAACCAACGATCAAGCCGCTGGTCTCCGTCACCTTCGGCGACTGTAATCATCTGTACCTGGCTCATGCGAATATCCCTCTGGCGATCCATAGCCCCAACATTAATCCACCGATGCTCAACACCACTGACAAGGCTACATAGGCCCCTGCCGCAGCGATCTGGCCCCGCTCCATTAGCGTCACTGCTTCCAGCGAGAATGCCGAGAAAGTCGTAAAGCCGCCGAGGATGCCCGTCATGATAAAGGGGCTCAAATGCGTCAGCCCTTTTTGCGCGGCAGCCACCACAAACACACCCATCAGGAACGAGCCGATGACATTGACCGACAGCACCGCGACCGGAAAATCAGCAGGCCCTGTCAGGCGCATCACACCGACGCCCATAAGGTAGCGGCATGCAGCGCCGATAGCACCACCAAGGGCAACAAGGGAGACAGTTGAAATCATGGTTCCCCATCGCCTGCACGCCGCCCAGAGTCAACTGTATGTCAGCTTTCTCGCTGTGCGCGCAGCTTGGCAAAATAATCCAGACGCTTTTTCAAATCCCGCTCGAACCCGCGCTCCACAGGCTGGTAGAGCGCAGGCCGCTCCATCCCCTCGGGAAAGTAGTTCTGCCCCGAAAACCCGTCCTCGGCATTGTGATCGTAGGCATAGTCCTTGCCGTATCCCATATCCTTCATCATGCCCGTGGCGGCGTTCAGGATATGCTTGGGCGGCGGCGCTGATCCTGTCGCCTTGGCCGCATTGCGCGCACCCTTGTAGGCCACATAATTGGCGTTACTCTTGGGCGCGAGTGCCAAATAGATAACGGCCTGAGACAACGCCAACTCCCCCTCGGGAGAACCGAGGCGCTCATAGGTATCCCATGATTGCAAGCAAACGGCCTGTGCCTGTGGATCGGCCAGCCCGATGTCCTCCACCGCCATGCGCACGATACGGCGGGCAAGGAAACGCGGGTCCTCGCCCCCTTCCAGCATCCGCGCAAACCAATAAAGGGCCGCATCAGGGTCACTGCCCCGCACCGATTTATGCAGCGCAGAGATGAGGTTGTAGTGCTCATCCCCCCCCTTGTCATATTGCGCGGCACGCTTGCTCAGCCTTTTCCCCAGCGCCGCAACATCCAGCGGCGCATCGACTTTCCACGCCGCCACCTGTTCTATCAGATTGAGCAATGCACGCCCGTCGCCATCCGCCATATCCAGCAAAGCCTGCCGCGCATAGGCATCCAGTGGTAGCTCGACGTCCAGCTCCTGCTCGGCGCGGGTCATCAGCTTTTTCAGGTCCTCTTGATCCAACCGTTCCAGCACCAGCACTTGACTGCGGCTCAGCACCGCGCGGTTCAATTCAAAGCTGGGGTTCTCAGTTGTGGCCCCCACCAGCAGGATGGTGCCATCCTCCATATGTGGCAAAAACCCGTCTTGCTGCACTTTGTTAAATCGGTGGATTTCGTCCACAAAAAGCAATGTACCCTGACCGTTCTGACGCCGCATCTTGGCCGCTTCAAACACTTTGCGCAGTTCAGGCACGCCACTGAATATTGCACTGATCTGGACAAAGTGCAGATCAGTTTCGTCCGCCAATAGACGCGCAATCGTCGTCTTACCAACGCCAGGCGGTCCCCAAAAAATCAGCGAGCCAAGCGTGCCGGACCCCAGCATAACTGTCAGCGGCGCATCGGGCCCCAAAATCTGCGACTGGCCGATGACTTCGCCCAAGGCCTTGGGCCGCAAACGGTCTGCCAAGGGGCGATTACCACTCTCGACCGGAGCCGCGGATGCACCGAAAAAATCAGCCACTTCTAGCTCCTGAACCGGATTGCAATGCGCTGTGCACCGCGCTGCACCACTATGTCGATCCGCCGCACGTCACCCGCCAGTATTGCAGCGACCTCATCAGGGTGGGTCAACGCGATGCCGTTCAACTCAACAATCACATCGCCAGTGCGCAGACCCGTCCGCGCAGCAAAGCGCCCGATATCTATGACAGCAACCCCCTCCACCTCAAGCGGAACGTTCAATTCGGACAGGACCGCAGGGTTGATCCGCGCCAAGGTCAACTCTGGCAAAAGACTGCCGCGCGGCAGGGTCATCTGATCGCGCGAAGGCACCTCAGGTGCTGCGATCAGAGCGACCTTTGTACTTTGTTCGGTGCCGCCCGAGTTAAATATCACATCGGCCTGCGCCTCAAGGCCGACTACGCTCATGCGGTAGATCATCTCGGACGGGGTATTCACCTGTTGCCCCCCCACGCTCAAGATCACATCGCCAACGTTTAGCCCCGCCTCTAAAAACGGGCTCGCGGGATGCAGGCCTGAAACGATGATCCCGCCAGAGCGGTCAAAGCCCAAAGTTGCCGCCATATCCGCATCCAATGGCTGACCGTTGATGCCAGCCCAAGGGCGGCCAAACTCTGCGACCCCTTCCTGAGACTGTGCCACAAAGGCAGCCACCAGATCAGCAGGGATGGCAAAGCCGATCCCGTTGGAGCCACCAGAGCGTGTCAGAATTGAAGTATTAACGCCGATCAACTGACCGGCCATATCGACAAGCGCACCACCAGAATTGCCGGGGTTAATCGGTGCATCGGTCTGAATGAAATAACCGCGCCCCTGCCCGCCTGAGCCGCCCGAACGGGCCAACCCTGATACGATACCGCTGCTCACGGTTTGGCCCACCCCGAAAGGGTTGCCGATGGCCAAAGCAAGCTCACCGACTTCGACAGTATCGCTTGCGCGCAGAGGCAGGAACGGCAACGGCTCTGGCGCGTCGATCTTGAGGATGGCCAGATCGCTTTCCTCATCGCCCAGCAGAACACGGGCGCTGAATTCGCGGCGATCATTAAGGACCACGCGGATATCCGTGGCCATGCCCACCACGTGATAATTGCTCACGACAATGCCGTCTGCCGATAGGATCACACCAGAGCCGAGTGAGTTCTGCACGCGCGGCTTGGCGTCAGCGAATGGATCGCGGAAAAACCGCTCGAAAAACGGGTCTGACTGGAGCGGGGTGCGGCGCACTTCGCGCACCACCTTGGCATAGATGTTTACCACGGCGGGGGCTGCCTGCTTGACCACAGGGACAAAGCTAAGCTGCACTTCAGCGGCGGATTGCGGGACCTGCTGCGCGCTCAGCGGGGCAGCGAGGAGAGCGAGGATCAGAGCAAAATATTTCATACCCTCAGATATGCGCATCGCCCGCGTATCATGCAACCGCTCTGTGGGTGTGACGCTAAAATCAATACACCAAAAAGTAAAAAGCCCCGCCAGATCGCAGGGCTTTTCGTCTCAACGATGTGAGAGATATTATTCTGCAGCTTCTTCTGCTGCAACGCGGGCTTTGTCTGCGGCGCCTTTGGCGTCACGGTCGCGGTCTACGAATTCGATGATGGCCATCGGCGCCATGTCACCATAGCGGAAGCCAGCCTTGAGCACGCGCACATAACCACCTTGGCGGTCCTTATAGCGGGGGCCGAGGATGTCGAACAATTTTGTGACATACTGGTCTTCTTTGAGGCGGGCACGGGCCTGACGGCGGGCGTGCAGATCGCCACGTTTGGCGAGCGTGATCATCTTCTCGATGATCGGGCGCAATTCTTTTGCTTTTGGCAATGTTGTCTTGATCTGCTCATGCTCGATCAGAGAGCCGGCCATGTTGGCCCAGAGCGCCTTACGGTGCTCATGTGTGCGGTTAAGACGGCGGTATCCACGTGCGTGACGCATGTTAAGTCTCCAATAGATATGCCCTCTACGGGCGGTTTTACTTTGTCTGGCTGGCGTGCGTAGCGCCAACTCTCCTTGGGGCGGATTGCCCAGTTTTTCAGGGGGTGCTTTGTGTGCACCCCCTGTACACCTCCCGTACACCGGGGGAGTGCATCGCGTTGTAGGTAAGGTGCACAGTGAATGCGCACCTTATGTAGAGTGTGCCCTATGGGCGCACCTTAAAAGTTGTCTTCGAACTTCTTGGCCAGATCTTCGATGTTCTCTGGTGGCCAGTCCTCAACGTCCATGCCGAGGTGCAGACCCATGCCTGACAACACTTCCTTGATCTCGTTCAAGGATTTGCGGCCAAAGTTCGGGGTGCGCAGCATTTCGGCTTCGGTCTTCTGGATCAGATCGCCAATATACACGATATTGTCGTTCTTCAGGCAGTTGGCGGAGCGTACGGACAGTTCCAGCTCGTCCACTTTCTTCAGCAGAAGCGGGTTGAATTCGAGGCCGTCATCGTCGTCCTGACGGGACGCTGATTCTGGCTCGTCGAAGTTGACGAAGATGCCCAGCTGGTCCTGCAAGATACGTGCGGCAAATGCCACGGCATCGTCAGGGGTCAGGGAGCCGTCGGTTTCGACCTTCATTGTCAGCTTGTCATAATCCAGCACCTGGCCCTCACGGGTAGGCTGCACGTCGTAGCTGACTTTTTTCACAGGCGAGTAGATCGCGTCGATCGGGATAAGACCGATTGGCGCATCTTCCGGCTTGTTCTTGTCGGCGGAAACGTAGCCTTTTCCAGTGTTGACCATCAACTCCATGTAGATGTCCGCACCATCGTCGAGGTGGCAGATCACATGGTCGCGGTTCAGGATTTCGATGCCAGCGGATTCGCTGATATCGCCAGCCGTCACAACGCCGGGGCCTTTCGCGGAGATCGACAGACGCTTTGGCCCTTCGACTTCCATGCGGATGGAGACACCTTTGAGGTTCAGGATGATGTCGGTGACGTCTTCACGAACGCCTGCAACGGAGGAAAACTCGTGCAAAACATTGTCAATTTGTACAGATGTGATGGCAGCGCCCTGAAGCGAGCTCATCAGTACACGACGCAGCGCGTTGCCCATTGTGAGACCGAAGCCGCGCTCGAGCGGTTCTGCAATCACTGTGGCCTGACGTGCAGGATCGTTGCCGGGTTTTACGTCAAGCTGAGTTGGCTTGATGAGTTCGGCCCAATTTTTGTGGATCATTAGTCCCTCCATTCTTGTTCGCATCCGTATGTCCGTCCGGAGCAAACTCCCGAGGTTTCAGAAAATCGTAAGAGGTCCGCGCCCAAAAGCGCGAACCCCGAGTAGAATGATCGTCGCTTAGACGCGGCGGCGCTTTGGTGGGCGGCAGCCGTTGTGGGCCATTGGTGTCACGTCACGGATCGATGTGATGTTGAAACCAGCAGCTGCGAGGGCGCGCAATGCGCTCTCACGACCGGAACCAGCGCCTTGCACTTCGACTTCCAGCGTTTTCACGCCGTGGTCTTGTGCTTTTTTGCCTACATCTTCAGCAGCCATCTGAGCAGCATAGGGCGTTGATTTACGCGACCCTTTGAAGCCCATCGTGCCCGCGGAGGACCATGCAATTGCATTGCCCTGCACATCGGAGATGAGGATTTTTGTGTTGTTGAAAGAAGAGTTCACATGCGCAACACCAGCTGCGATGTTTTTGGAGACCTTCTTTTTGGTGCGTTTTGCTTCGCGTGCCATTAGCTGAGCCCTCCCTTATTTCTTCTTACCGGCAATGGCCTTTGCAGGGCCTTTGCGCGTGCGTGCGTTGGTGTGTGTACGCTGACCGCGGACAGGCAAGTTACGACGGTGGCGCAGGCCACGGTAGCAACCCAGATCCATCAAACGTTTGATGTTCATCTGTGTGTCACGGCGCAGGTCACCTTCGACGGTAAAGTTCTCGTCGATATGCTCGCGGATTTTAAGGATTTCAGCGTCGGAGAGTTCATTGATGCGACGAGTCACATCGATGCCAACAGCTTCGCAAATCATTGCTGCTGAGGTGTTACCGATACCGGTGATATATGTGAGGGCGATTGGAACCCGCTTTGCAGTCGGGATGTTTACGCCGGCAATACGTGCCACGTGTGCAATTCCTTTTCGTTGCGGGTCCGTGATGCCGGACCCTTTTTTCACAACGTAAGCCCGAGGCGGATCTCGCCAACGGGCTACAGCTGATTAGGTAGCTTTGCAGTTCAGGAGCGACCCAGTTCCACAAAATGATTCTCTTTAGAGATAGCGCTGACTATGGCGTTTTTACCAAAGCGTCAAGACAGCAGACCCTCGCATAGGGCAATTAGCAAACGTGAATGCCTTGGGCGGTTTATCACAAAGAAAACGGGCCGGAATTTTTGGAAAATTCCGACCCCCTGTTCAGTCGTTTTGAGACAGTATCAGGCGTCGAGAACGCCTGCGATGTCTGCCTGTACTGCTTCCATGCTGCCCAGACCGTCTACAGACTTTAGATCACCTTTGGCGTAGTAGTAGCCGAGCAGTGGCGATGTCTGTTTGTAGTAGGCCATCAGACGGGTCTTGAGGCTCTCTTCATTGTCGTCAGCGCGGGCTGTGCCACCAGCGGCAACAGCCTCGGCGGCGCGGCCCAGAATACGCTCCACAAGAATATCGTCGTTCACCTGCAATTCGATTGCGTGTTCGATTTTCTGGCCCGTTTCGGTCAGCAGCTCACCAAGCGCATCGGCCTGTGCCAGCGTGCGCGGGAAACCGTCAAAGATGAAACCGCCGTGGTCCCCGCCTGCTTCGAGCTTTTCGCGGATCAGGCCAATGACGATTTCGTCGGTGACCAGATCGCCACGGTCCATCACAGCCGCAATCATCTTTCCCATCTCGGTGCCAGATGTCTTCGCC
This sequence comes from uncultured Sulfitobacter sp., assembly GCA_963933905.1. GTDB lineage: Bacteria > Pseudomonadota > Alphaproteobacteria > Rhodobacterales > Rhodobacteraceae > Sulfitobacter. The sequence goes on along the minus strand of CAWVWS010000031.1, from coordinate 4,698 downwards.
TCACGCAGCATGTCACCTGTGGACAGCTGAACCATTTTGCGGCCTTCGACCAGCTTTTGCGCTTGGGTGCCTTTGCCTGCACCTGGGGGTCCGAGGAGGATAATATTCATTTGCGTGCTGGGCTCCGTTTTTTGCGTCCTTTGCCGGATTTGCCGCGCAGCTGCGACTTCTCCAGCAGACCTTCATATTGATGTGCCAACAGGTGGCTTTGTACTTGTTGAATGGTGTCCATGGTAACCGACACAACAATCAGAACCGAGGTCCCGCCGAAGTAGAACGGGATCGCGAATTGGCCACGCAGAATCTCGGGCAGGATACAGACCGCCGCGAGATAGGCAGAGCCGAGAACCAGCACGCGGTTGACCACATACTCAAGGTATTCAGCGGTCTTTTTACCGGGGCGGATACCAGGGACAAAGCCGTTCTGGTTCTTAAGGTTGTCGGCCACATCGTCGGGTTTGAACGCAACGTTGAACGTGTAGAAATACGCAAAGAAGACGATCATCGCGATGAAGAACAACAGATAGAGCGGCTGACCCGGGCCGAAGTTGGCCAGCAGCCATGACATCACGGGATTGGTGGAGTTGCCCGAGAAAGTGCTGATCGTGACGGGTAACAGAAGCAAGGAGCTGGCGAAGATCGCGGGGATAACACCGGCTGGGTTTACTTTGATCGGCAAGTGGCTGGAACCACCGTCATAGACCTTCATGCCGACCTGACGGCGCGGGTACTGGATATGGAGCTTGCGCAGGGCGCGCTCCATAAACACCACAAACATGATGGTTGCGATCACCATCACCAGCACAGCCACGATAACAGCAGGAGAGATCGCGCCGGAACGACCGGACGCGAAGAACTGGGCAATGGCCGCTGGAACCTCGGCGATGATGCCGACGAAGATAATGAGCGAGATGCCGTTACCGATGCCGCGCGCAGTGATCTGCTCACCCAGCCACATCAGGAACATTGTACCACCCACAAGGGTAATCATGCACGAAATGCGGAAATACCAACCCGGGTCGGCGGCGATATCGCCTGCCTCAAGCGATACGGCGAGGCCGTAAGACTGTACTGTGGCAAGAGCCACTGTACCCCAGCGGGTGTATTGGTTGATCTTTTTGCGGCCCTGCTCACCCTCTTTTTTCAGCTGCTCAAGTGACGGCACCATGGACGTCAGAAGCTGCACAATAATCGAGGCCGAGATGTAGGGCATGATGCCCAGAGCGAAGATACCCATGCGGCCAAGTGCGCCGCCTGTGAACATCGAGACCATGCCGCCGATGCCTTGGCCCGCTTGCTCCATAAATTCGCGCAGCGCGCCACCGTCGATACCGGGCACTGGGATAAACGTCCCCAGACGGTAAACGATGAGCAAACCAAGCGTAAACAGGATGCGGTGACGCAAGTCGGTCGCCTTACCAAAGGCGGACCAGCTTGAGTTAGCGGCCATATTCTCGACGGCAGATACCATGTGAGGGCTCTCTTTTTCTAAATCGAAACGCCGCCCGAACCGTTCTCCGGTGGGCGGCGTTTGGGAAAACTTAAAGCTTTATGTAAGCGGCTTGGACGCCGCTCACAAGACCGAAGGATTATTCGGAGGCTTCTGCCGCTACTGCCGCTGCTTTTACAGTCAGGCTACCGCCTGCTTTTTCGACAGCTTCGATTGCGGATTTGGATGCGCCTGTAACGTCAAGCTTGAGCTTGGATGTCACGTCACCTTTTGCAAGGATACGGATGCCATCGCGCTTGCGACGTACCACACCGGATGCGACCAGCGCGTCCTCGGTGATGACAGCTTTGATATCAAGCTTGCCTGCGTCGACGAATTTCTGGATCAGACCGAGGTTGATCGCGGAATAGGATTTGCGGTTCGGCTTGGTAAAGCCGCGCTTTGGCAGACGTTGGTACAAAGGCATCTGGCCGCCTTCGTATCCTTTGATCGCCACACCCGAGCGGGACTTCTGACCTTTGATACCACGGCCACCCATTTTACCGGTGCCGGAACCAGGACCGCGGCCAACGCGCTTGCGTGGTTTCGTTGCACCTGGGTTGTCGGAAAGTTCATTGAGTTTCATGTCGCTTCTCCTTTTGCCGGAAATACCCCCCAGCGACGGGAGCGGGTAGACGCGGCGTTACGATTCTTGTGAACAGAGACTTGCTCACTGCGCGCGTATAGGGGATGGGGATGGGTGAGGCAAGAGGGTCTGGCCACTCAGAAGCCCAACAGTTTTGTGAGGCGCAGCCAGCGGGTAACGGTGAGAATCACAAGCGGCAGCATCAGGCCGATCAGAGTGGTCGCGATCAGGACCAACGGGAGGCTGTCCAATCCAAGCTTGAGCATGGCGATGCGCAGGGCAGCGGAGAAGACCGTGTGAGTGAGGTAGATGGCCATCGAGGTCTTTCCCAGATAGCGCAGCACCCCCAGAACGCGGCTGTCAGCTCCAGTGTCCACACCCTGCCATGCGATCCATCCAAAGATAACGAGCAGACAAGAGGCAAGTGTTGTGGTCGTTGGGAACCCGCAGCTTATTACGAAATACATCCTTTCAGCGAACACACCCGCAGCCAACACACAGATGGCGGGATGGAGGGCCTTCATCTGGCTGCTTCCTACAGCGATCCCGATCAGAAAATAGGGCATGTGTGCGACCATCGGACCCCAGATCAGCGAGGGCACAGACAGGTTGGGGAGGAAAAGCGCAAGGATCAGGCCAACAGCCCCTGCCCCGACGCGCAAATAGTTTTGAGGGATCGAACGCGGCAGCGGTGCATAGAGAAGGATCAAAAGGGTCTGACAGAGAAAGAGCGCCCACAAGAACCAAAGGTGCTCATAGGGGGGGGAGCGGCACGAGGGGGAAGTAGATGAGTGTTACGGGTGAGTTAACGGCTGCGCCACCGAGCAGTTTGAACGCGAAGAAGAGCCACGTCCAAAGCGCCATAGGCCAGAGCAGCCGTGTCACCCGCCCCTTGAGAAGCGTGCCTGTCTGGTATTTTACCAATGTTTCAAGGAAGATCAGACCAGACAGAAAAAAGAAAAACGGTATGTGGAATGCGTAGATGCCCGCATCAATCGCTGTAAACAAAGCGTTATTTGGAATGAGCCCTGCCCCGAACGCACCACGCCATGCATGGCCAAAGACCACAAGAATGATACCGATGCCTTTTGCGCTGTCGATCGCATCAAGGCGGGTCGTCGGGTGCATCATTCGAAATACTCTTGGTGTTGGGTCGCTATTGAATAGTGTTTAGCCGTATAAAAATCACAGAATTAAGGGAATTCCATGGCGAAAACTGTCACATTGTTGGATTTCGGACGCAGTTACGCAAAACGCCCCGTAGCGAACTACGGGGCGTTTTGTATTCTTAAAGAATGGTTAGTCTCGCGACTTAGCCTTTTTCTTCGATGATCTCTACCATGTGGCTGATCTTGCGTACCATGCCGCGTACGGAAGGTGTGTCTTCCAACTCGCGGGTGCGGTGCATTTTGTTCAGACCCAGACCGATCAGCGTTGCACGCTGATCTGCGGGGCGGCGGATCGGTGAGCCGATCTGCTTTACTACGATTGTCTTAGCCATGCTTATGCCTCCTCAGCCACTTGGGTGGACGAGTCAGTTGCATCGTCACGCTTTGGCAGAATGTCGGCCACTTTCTTACCGCGACGCTGCGCGACAGAACGTGGTGACTGTTCTTTTTTCAATCCGTCCATGGTGGCGCGGATCATGTTGTAGGGGTTTTGTGAGCCGATCGACTTGGACACAACGTCTTTGATGCCGAGCATTTCGAACACGGCACGCATTGGACCACCAGCAATAATGCCGGTACCTTCTGGTGCGGTGCGCATCACAACTTTACCAGCGCCGTGACGGCCCTGCATGTCGTGGTGCAATGTGCGGCCTTCGCGCAGCTGTACGCGGATCATCTGGCGCTTTGCCTGCTCTGTGGCTTTGCGGATGGCTTCAGGTACTTCTTTTGCTTTACCTTTACCAAAGCCTACGCGGCCTTTTTGGTCGCCGACAACGACGAGTGCAGCAAAACCAAAGCGCTTACCGCCTTTTACAGTTTTGGATACGCGGTTAATCGCGACCAGACGGTCAGCGAATTCTGGCGCTTCGTCACGCTGGTTGCGACGGTTACCGCCACGGTTTTCATCTCTGGCCATGCTGGCCTCCTTAATCTGCGGGCACCTGCCCTTGTGCTCCAACCAAAGTGCCGCATGGCGGCCTCGGTCATCGACGGTGCGCAATGAATGCACACCCTACAGTGTGGTGGGTAGGGTGCGCATTCACTGCGCACCCCTGTTCTTAGATCTTCAAACCACCTTCACGGGCTGCGTCGGCCAAGGCCTTCACTTTACCGTGGAAGAGGAAACCGCCGCGATCGAAGTAGGCTGTTTCAACACCGGCAGCTTTCGCACGTTCTGCGATTGCTACGCCCACTTTCGTGGCCGCTTCGACGTTGTTTTTGCCGACTACGCCAAGAGCTTTTTCAAGCGACGAAGCGGAGGCGACTGTTACGCCGTTCACATCGTCGATCAGCTGTACGCTGATGTTCTTGTTGGAGCGGTGCACCGAGAGGCGCATGCGCCCACGGTTCGTGCGACGAAGTTTGTTCCGAACGCGCAAGCGGCGTTTGATGAACAGTTGTCTTTTGCTGTTTGCCATCTGTGCGTTCCTTACTTCTTCTTGCCTTCTTTGCGG
>CAWVWS010000030.1:0-24959 GCA_963933905.1 uncultured Sulfitobacter sp. | reverse complement strand
CAGCACCAAAAGCATCCCGAACCCCAAACCGTAAACCAACGTGATCACGGTGGGCTTCAGAAACTGTGCCTGTTGGCTGCGCTCGAACAACAGCGGCGCCATGCCCAGAACAGTTGTGAGCGTGGTCAACATCACAGGCCGCAACCGGTCCGCTGCCCCGTCAATGATGGACGGGATCAGGCCGCGATCCTGCGCATATTCGTCAATCGTTGTCACCAAGACAATTGAATCATTGATGATGATCCCTGTCATTCCCAACAGGCCTACAACCGTAAACATGCTCAGCGGGACATCCCATGCATGGTGTCCGTAAATCGTGCCAACCAGCCCGAACGGAATAATCGCCATCACAACCAAGGGCCGCGTCCAGCTTCCAAAGACCCATGCCAGCACCAGAAAAATTCCAGTCAGACACAGGATCAAACCCGTCATCGCATCCTGTAGAAATTGGTCTTCCTGCTCGCTCAGGCCTGCGACGCGGTATTCGACCTGCAACTCGGAGGCGATACGCGGCAGGATGTCTTCGGCCAAGGCGGTATTGATCTCGGTTGCACGGTCCGCATTATCCTCGGAGATATCTCCCGTCACCGAGATCAGCCTGATCCCGTTCTCGCGCCGTACAGTGCTGAACCCTGTGCGCTGCTGGACGCTGACGATATCGCTAAGCGCTACATAGTTTCCCGCCGCTGTGCGCATCTGGGTGCGTTCGAGAAAATCAGCCGTCAGCTCCCCTTCGGGCAGTTCGACGCGTATCGTAGCGGACCGCGGCCCGTCGGGATAAGTGGCCGCTTCGATCCCGCCCAAACGGTTGCGTAACACGCGCCCAAGCTGGTCAATGGTAAAGCCAAGCGCCAAACCCTGCGGCGTCAGGTCAAGGATCAACTCCTCCTTGTCATAGGCAAGGTTGTCCTGAACCGCACTCACTTCGGGATATTGCAACAGGGCAGTCTGGAGCGCCTCTGACGCGTCTTTGAGTGTCTGCGTCACAGCACCGTAGAATTCAACCGACAGCGCATCCCCCCCCGGACCAGAGCGCCAGCCGCGAAAGCTTACGGTTTCGACCAAGGGATGGTTGATCACCTCGTCCTGCAACTGCGCCACAAAAGCAAAGCTAGAATAGGGACGCAAATCAGCATCAATCAACTCGATCGAAATGCCGCCCAACAGATCGGCATCCTTACCATCCGCAGCAGACAAGCCGCGTCCGCCATTCCCACCAACCTGCGCCATGACATAGTCGAGCGGATTGGTGCCGTGCTCGGCTTCCAGCTTCGCGGCGACGGCATCCGTGGCACGCTGCATCTCGCGCATCATCTCTAGGGTATCGGTACGGGTGGCCCCTTCGGCCATAATGAAGTTGCCCGTGACAGAGCCGCGCTCGGGCGCGTTGAAAAAGCGCCACTGCACATCCCCTCTGATGAACAGGGAGACCTGACTGGCCAGCACAACCAAGACACCCGCCAGAACGACATAGCGCGCCCTGACTACAAGCGCCATAAAGGGGCGGAACAGACGCTCGCGCACCCAGACGAAGCCGCCGTTGATAACGGTGGACGGCGTATCAATCCCGTACCGCCCGATGCCCTGCACCATCGCGCGCAAACGGTCAGGGCGCGTGGCCAGATATCCGCCGATGAGCACCAGCGTGATGCTTGTCAGCACAGCCGCACTGCCCGAAAGAAGGCCATAAGCCTCGTTCAGATCTGCACCTGTGATCCATAGAAAGCCGACAATGACGCCAAAAATGGCGGCAGTGATCAGCGCAGTCGCGACAATCGCAGAGACGATCCCACCCACAACCAGCTTGGACATCGAGAATTTGGATTGTTCTTCAATACCTTCCAACGCATTTTTCATGTGATGGGGCAGGATGAGAAAACACTCGATCAAAGAGGCAATCAGAACAGCGATCACGGTAAATGGAATGTCACGGATTAGATCACCAAAGCGTCCGCCAACAGCCACCAGACCAAAGAATGCGATGACTGTTGTCAAAGTTGCCGCGAATACCGGCATCGCCATGCGCTGCGCCGCGCCCTCTGCTGCTTCTGCCGCACTCATCCCCCCGAGGCGGTAGCGGTGATCGGAATGCTCCCCCACCACGATCGCATCATCCACGACAATGCCCAGCGTGATGATAAGACCAAACAGCGAGATCATATTGATCGTCAAACCGCCCAGATACATGAAGGCAATTGACGCCCCCATCGCCACAGGAATACCCGCCGCGACCCAAAACGCCGTGCGCGCGTTGAGAAACAGGAACAACAGCGCCAGCACAAGGCCGAGCCCCATCAATCCGTTATCAATCAGCAGATCAAGTCGCCCCGTGATTGCCGCAGCACGTGTGCGGATCAACTCAGCCGACACACCCTCGGGCAGGCTGGCCTGAAGCTCGGCGGCGACCTGTTCAACCTGCTCCTGAATGCCAATTGCGTCACCACGATCAGAGCGGTCCACGCGAACAGACATCGCGGGATCGCCCCCCACGAAAAAGCTCATCTCGCGGTCGACGCCTTGTGCGCGCACTGTCGCCACATCGCCAATCAACAACTTGGAACCGTCAGGGTTTGACCGCAGAGTAATGCCTTCAATCTCCTGCGGTGTGCGCTTGGTCGTACCGGTGCGCACACGTGCATTTGCACCTGCCACATCCCCCGCAGGATCGGCATCGACCTCCTCGGCAATGGCCGCCGCAATCTGCGCCATCGTCACGTCATACCCGATAAGCTTGGAGGACGGCACCTCGACCAGCGTCTGGGGCGCTGCGACACCTTGAATGGTTGTGCGCGTGACCCCCGCCGCAAACAGACGGGTGACAAACTCGTCCGCGAAACGGCCCAATTGTTCAGGCCCGACTGGCCCTGTGATCACAACATCAGTGACACGATCCCGCCATGCGCCACGGCGCACATCAGGGTCCTCGGCTTCTGCCGGCAATGTTGAAATTGCATCCACGGCTGTTTGCACATCAGCCGCCGCGCGCGCCATGTCCCAACCCGGCTCGAACTCCAACAAGATCGAGCTGACACCCTCACGCGCGGTGCTCGACGAACTCTCAACGCCTTCAAGTCCCAGCAATGCCGTTTCAAGTACCTGGCTAATCGCTTCGTCTACATCCTCTGCACCCGCGCCCTGCCAGACCGTTACCACCGACACGTTATCAATGATCACATCGGGGAAAAACTGCGCACGCATGTTTGGTGCTGCGGCCACACCTGCCACCAGCATCAAAACCAGCAGGAGGTTGGCCACAGTCTTATGGCGCGTGAAATAGGAGAGTATCCCGCCAGCCGTCTTTGGAATTGCCCGCGCCATGCTTTAGCCTCCCATCCGGCTTTCGATCCGCTCTACAACTTTTGCTGAGACTTTCGGTTCACCAAGCTGGGCAAGAACCCGTGCTTTTGCATCTTCGGGCATCCGTTGGTTCGCCTCGATAAAGGCCACAAGTTTCGCGCGGCGTTCATCCGTCAGTTCCAGCATTTCAGGCTCTGCGGGCGGTACCGCACCTTTGCGCAGCGGTTTTACGGCGATCCCTGCACCCAACAGCGGGGAACGCGCCTCGACGACTTCGCGCCCTACGATGTCGCCACGCACCAGAACGTCGTCATCCTGACGCCGCAAAACTGTGACTTGAGCGGCCTCAAGCCTGTCCCCGTCGGCCAGAACCAAAACCGCCCGCCGCATCAACCGCCGAAGACGGCAACAGGATCACATTCGCAAGAGGGGGTTCTTGCACATGGGCAGTCACAAAATCACCTGGCTTGAACCCGACTGCATTCTCCAGCGAAGCAAAGACCAAGCGCCCCGTTTGCCCCTCTCCTGCTGCGGCCGCTGTACGCGTTACACGTCCGCGCGCTTCAAGATCCACCCCCGCCACGGCGAGCGTGACACGTACTTCTGCTTTGAGAATGGAACCATCGTTGTCCAAAAGGCGCGCATATTGCGCATTGGACAGACGGAAAGACACTTCGAGATCATCAGGATCAATCAATTCGGCCAGCCGCTCGTTTATCGTGACCAGCCGTCCCTCGACCACAGTCGCACCACTCAATGTGCCGTCGAAAGGTGCAGTTATCACGGTATCGTTCAAACGCCGCTGCGCCTCTGCCAATGCGATTTCAGCACGCGCAATAGAGGTGGCGGCCTGATCGACACGGGCCTCTGCCTGAGCAAGGGCCTGACGGCGCGCCAACACCGCTTGTCGCGCTGCAGAAGCGGCGAATTCTGCGGTTTCCTCAGCGGCGGTTGTGCCCACGCCGCGCTGAAGCAAATCAGTCTGACGCTGGGCTGCACGCACCCGCAAGTCTGCTTGTTCCTGCGCGGCAGTCAGCTCGTCACGGGCCAGTTCCAGTCCACGTGCGGCATCCCGCGCCTCTGCCTGTGCGTCCGCCAGATCGCTCTGGCCGCGCTGGAGCGCCGAGAGGGCATCCGCAGGATCAAGCCGCACCAGCACATCACCCGCCTTGACAGCACCACCATCCTCAAACCCGTCAGCAAGGGCGATCACCCGCCCCCCGTCAGCTGCGCGCACTTCGAGAGTGCGTCTGCTCGCAATTTCGCCAAAACTCTCAAGGACAGGGGACTTCGTTCCAAGTTCGGCCATCACGACGTTTACGGAAAAAACCCGCTCCCGCGCAGGAGGCGCGACAGAAGTATCTGCCATGCGGGTTTGTACCGCACCACCAATCATTTGAACGGCCCACACCAGCAACCCCAGCGTCACAGCCGCCAGAAACAGACCGATCATACTTTGTCTCAGAAACCGCATTCTGTATCCGTTTTATCCAATTAGTAATAATCTAGTGCGCCGTTGCAGCTTGCCAATCAAACCTTATACGCACACGCTTCAAATTTCCGTCACTTTTTTCTGCATGGTGCGCGCAAACGTAAAATGCAGCCCGCCTCATTTGCGGCGATGATGCTCGTCCAGACGGGGCAGAATTTCCACAAAGTTGCAGGGGCGGTGACGATAATCGAGCTGCTTTTCCAAAATCTCGTCCCATGCATCCTTGCACGCCCCCGGACTGCCCGGCAGCGCGAACAGATAGGTACCGTTTGCCACACCACCCGTCGCGCGGGACTGAACAGCGCTGGTGCCGATCTTTTGCATCGACACGATGGTAAAGATAGTGCCGAACGCATCAATTTCTTTTTCATAAACATCGCGGTGGGCCTCGACCGTAACGTCGCGCCCTGTCAGGCCCGTACCACCCGTCGAGATTACCACATCAATCTGCGGATCATCGCACCAACAGCGCAGCTGGTCCGCGATGTCCGTCCGCTCATCCCGCAGGATTTTTCGATCGGCCAAGACATGCCCCGCCGCTGCAATCCGGTCAACCAGCACGGCGCCCGAGCGGTCCTCGTCAATGCTGCGCGTGTCCGACACGGTGAGCACGGCAATCCGCACAGCGATAAAATCTTTGTTTTCGTCTATTCTGCTCATCGCCTACTCCATCACCGCAAGACGCGCGGCCAGTGCTGCATAAATGCTGCCTGTGACATAGCCCAGAACTCTGGACGATTTCACCAGTTTTGCGCCCAGCGTCCCCGCAAATGCGCCTACCATTCCATTCACCACAAAGCCCCCCAGCGCGATCATCGCGCCAAAGGCAAGGAACTGGGCAAATACAGGCCCCGCTTCAGGCACGACAAATTGGGGAATAAAGGCAAGAACGAACCAGATCACTTTGAAATTGCTCAGGTTCGTAAAAAAACCGGCGCGAAACGCCCGTAGCGGAGACATGCCTGCGCCGCGTGCTTTTAGAGTGCTACTGCGAAATGCCTGAACTGCAAGATACAGCAAATAGGCCACGCCGACCCAGCGGATAATCTCAAATGCCCATGGAAAGGCCGCTACAACTGCGCCAAGTCCCAGCCCCGCAATTGTGACATGAACGATTGCGCCTGCACTCACACCCGCACTTGCCGCCCACGCGGAAGGGCGACCAGAATGCATGCCTTGCGCAAGGCACAACATCATATCGGGTCCGGGTGTGACATTGAGGGCCAGCGCCGCTGGCACAAAAGCCAGAAGGACAACCGGATCGATCACTTATCCACAGCCGCTTTTAGGCTTAACAAATCAGCCCAAGCCTCTCGTTTTGCATCTGTATTCCGCAACAGATACGCAGGATGGCACATCGGTAAGGCAGGCTTATCCACAGCCTGCGTCCATTGTCCCCGTAACCGTGTGATTCCCCGTTTGGCAAGCAATGCCTGACAGGCCCAATTGCCCATAATGACCAGCACCTTAGGATCGGCCAGCGCGATATGGCGCAGCAGAAACGGCTTCATCATCGCAATCTCATCAGGCTTGGGATCACGGTTGTGGGGAGGACGCCATGGCAGGGTATTTGTTATGTAAATTGGCGCATCGGGATTGCTGCGCCCCATGCCGATAGCAGCAAACATCTTGTCCAAAAGCACGCCTGACGCACCGACAAAGGGTTTGCCCATACGGTCCTCATCGCGGCCGGGCGCTTCGCCGATGATCATCACGGGTGCACTTGCAATACCGTCGGAAAACACCATGTTCCGCGCACCACGTTTCAGATCGCATAGATCAAAGGCTTCCATCGCCGCACGCAAAGCCTCCAGATCGCCAGCAGCATTTGCAGCGGCTTCTGCTTCTGCCACCGCATCGCGGCTCTCCATTTTGACGGGACCGCGCGTCAGGTGCGGCTTGGGGTCCGCTTGCTTGGGCTTGGCCAGCTTTTCTGGCAAGGCATAGCGATCCACAGGCATGTCGCTGATGCACTCATCCGCGCCCAGCTCAATCTGCCACTCCAAAAGCGCACGCGCCGTGTGAAACTCTACTGATTCCATGCCGCCACTCTACGCCGCCAGACAACAGATCAAAATGCCTCATGCACCGCTTCTTGCCCGTCTGCGCCTGCCTCCCTATAACAGCGCAAACAGCCTAAGGTTTCCCCATGAGCTTTCCCCACCGCCACCTGCTTGGTATCGAGCCGCTGCACCCCACCGAAATCACGACTTTGCTGGACCTCGCCGACAGCTATGCCGAGCAGAACCGCATGCCGAACAAGCATGGCTCGGCGCTCAAAGGGCTGACACAGATCAACATGTTCTTTGAGAATTCGACCCGTACCCAAGCCAGCTTTGAGATCGCGGGCAAACGCCTTGGCGCAGATGTGATGAACATGGCGATGCAGGCTTCTTCAATCAAAAAGGGCGAAACCCTGATTGATACCGCAATGACGCTGAATGCGATGCACCCCGATCTGCTTGTTGTGCGTCATCCGCAATCGGGTGCGGTGGATTTGCTAGCCGAAAAAGTGAATTGTGCCGTCCTCAATGCTGGTGACGGACGCCACGAACACCCGACCCAAGCGCTGCTTGATGCGCTTACCATCCGCCGTGCCAAAGGTCGCCTGCACCGCCTGTCGATCGCCATCTGCGGAGACATCGCGCACAGCCGCGTGGCGCGCTCCAACATCATGCTTTTAGGGAAGATGGAGAACCGCATTCGGCTGATCGCACCGCCAACATTGATGCCTACGGGCATTGACGAATTTGGCGTAGAGCTCTTCGACAATATGGAGGAGGGACTCAAGGACGTCGACGTTGTCATGATGCTCCGCTTGCAAAAAGAGCGCATGGACGGCGGGTTTATCCCCAGCGAAAGGGAGTATTATCACCGTTTTGGCCTTGATGAGGCAAAGTTATGCCATGCGAAGCCGGACGCGATTGTCATGCACCCCGGTCCGATGAACCGCGGTGTCGAGATTGACGGCACGCTGGCAGACGACATAAACCGCAGTGTCATTCAGGATCAGGTCGAAATGGGCGTCGCCGTGCGCATGGCTGCGATGGACTTGCTCGCGCGCAATCTGGTCGCCAGTCGCGCATGACCACATCAAGTTTTTGGACTAACGTACTTGAGCCAGACGAAAACCTTTTATGGTCAGGCCGCCCCCAACCAAAGCTAAACTGGCGCAACTGGCGCTTTTTCGGCCCTGCGCCAATGGCTGCAACCGGGCTTTTGGCAGCGGCATGGTTTGTCATTTACACAACAGGCAGTAAGGGCGACATGTGGTTATTGGTCTTGCCCGCGCTGCTTGTCCTCATTCCCCTTCGCACCACGCAAAAACAACTGCGCACCTATGCCGCTACCCGCTATGCACTGACGGACAAGCGCGTGCTTTTCTTCAAGATCGAGGGTTCCGAGACCCGTGTTGCCGCGCACCCGCGCAGTGCGATGATCCCTCCAGTGGTCCAAAACACGCTCCCGCCCAGCGTGAGCTTCTTGCGGCATAGTCCCAAAAAGATTGATGTTTTGGGCTTTGACTTTATCCAAGGTGCCGAAGACCTGCTGCCACATCTCAAGCAGGCTGCAACATGACAGAGTTTTTGATCCCCAGCACGGAGCATGGCACAATCCGCATCTTTGCCATTTCGCGCCCAATCGCAGATATGGCCCGTACCCTCAAACAACAAAGTAAAACCGCACTCGCCTCGGCGCTGTTGGGCCATGAGGTCGCACAGGATGATATCGAGCTTTTTGCCCTGTCTGACCTGACAGGCATCGGGCTTCACGGCTACCTTTCCGAGGGCTATGATGTGGACAAAGATGTCCTGCGTCAGGACCGCGCGCGGCTTGAAGCGCTTGATGGATATGTCCTGCTTGTCTTCTCAAAGGTGAGTGCGGCAGGGGAAGTGACCCTCATGCCGACCCATGATCTGACGCTTATCGGCACCTATGCAGAGCCAAAGGCGAAACACATAGCACCACCCATCACGACCGACGCGTCCAGACTTTACTCGGGCAACACTCAAGACCCGAAAGCGCCGCAACGGTCACGGGCGGGCAGTGCCTTTACAGCGGCGGCAGTCCTGCTCGCCCTTCTCTTTATATGGTGGATATTCCGATGAAAGAACCCAAACCCGATCCCAAGATGTCTGGCCGCGTGGCAACGATCGCGCTTATTGTCGCCTTCGCCGTGGCCGCTGGCATGGTCTGGATCGCGGGATGAGTGATCCGCTCGCCGCCTGGACCCCCGCGCTGGCGGTATTTTTGCGGCGCAGTGCCATTGTGGGCGCGTTGACAATCGCGCTTATGCTTTTGGTCGGCTGGATCATCGGCACCTATACAGAATTTTGGCAGGTCATGTATGTTGGCCCTGTTCTCGCACTTGCCTATAATATTGGGTTCGAGGATCCCTCCCGTTGGCGTGCTGCGCGTCAGGACCGCTGGCATCTACGCACGGATGCCGTCATCCATCATGGACCCGATGGGGAGGTGCGGATCCCGCTCACCGATGTTGTTGATGTACGCACCCGCCTCGGCTGGAGCGTTGTAATTTTCCTCAAAGACGGACAGCGTGTACGGATTTCCTATGTTAGCGAGCCTAAAGAGATCGCCGCGCAAATCCTCGCTGCGCGCAACCGCATGACACCATGAACAACCCGCGCACCACAATTCACACGCATTGACGATGCACAGAAAGTGTTCCACCTCATGCAGCAGATCCAGAAAGAGACGCCATGACGCACCATTTCATTAACGCCACCCTGATTGACCCCGAAAACGGGACCGAATTTAGCGGCTCCGTGAGTGTTGAAGGGGGTCGCATCACTGCCGTCGCCGAAGGCGGTATTGCCAACCCTAAAGGAGAGATCATTAACTGCGGCGGCAAATACCTCGCCCCCGGGATTGTCGATCTTGGCGTCAAAGTCTGCGAGCCGGGGGAGCGGCACAAAGAAAGCTACCGCTCTGCCGGATTGGCGGCCGCAAAAGGTGGTGTGACAACGATGATCACGCGACCAGATACCACCCCCGCCATCGACAGCCCGGAAACGCTGGAGTTTGTCACCCGCCGCGCCAATGAGGCCTCTCCGGTCCACGTCCTGCCCATGGCCGCCCTAACCAAAGGCCGCGCAGGGCGCGAGATGACTGAAATCGGTTTTCTGATGGATGCCGGCGCCGTCGCCTTCACTGATTGCGACCACGTCATCACCGACACAAAAGTCTTTTCACGCGCACTATCCTACGCCTGCGGCCTTGGTGCTTTGGTCATCGCCCACCCGCAAGAACCGATCATGAGCAAGGGCGCCGCAGTCACATCGGGCAAGTTCGCCACCCTGCGCGGCCTGCCCGCCGTCTCGCCCATGGCCGAGCGGATGGGGCTGGACCGTGATATGGCGCTGGTTGAGATGACGGGTGCGAAATATCATGCCGACCAGATCACTACGTCTCGTGCCTTGCCCCCTTTGGCGCGCGCCAAGAAGAACGGTCTGGATGTAACTGCAGGTATCGGCATCCATCACCTCACACTTAACGCGCTGGATGTGGCTAATTACCGTACCTTTTTCAAACTCAAACCACCCTTGCGCAACGAAGACGACCGCCTCGCGATGGTCGATGCCGTGGCGTCTGGTTTGATTGATATCGTCTGCTCCATGCACACACCGCAAGATGAAGAGAGCAAGCGCCTACCCTTTGAGGAGGCCGCCTCGGGTGCTGTCGGGTTGGAAACATTGCTGCCTGCGGCCCTGCGTCTGTGGCACTCCGACATGATCACCCTGCCCCAGCTCTGGCGTGCCATGTCGTTCAATCCCGCCCAGCGCCTTGGCCTCGCCTCTGGCAGGCTTGCGGTGACCGCACCTGCGGATCTAGTTCTGTTTGACGCCCATGCGCCTTTTGTCATGGATCGTGCCACACTGCGCTCGAAATCGCGCAATACCCCGTTTGATGGTGTGCGGATGCAGGGTAAGGTGCTGGCAACATATGTATCGGGCGCTTGCGTCTATACCGCCTGATTTGGAGAGCTGACCCATGCCAATACTCGAGACCTCCCAGACCCTGCTGCTGCTCTGGGCCGTGATCGGATATCTGCTCGGCTCTATCCCGTTCGGCGTGATTGTGGCCCGCATGATGGGCCTCGGCAACCTGCGCGAAATCGGGTCGGGCAACATTGGCGCTACAAACGTTCTGCGCACAGGTTCAAAGCCTGCTGCGGCGGCGACATTGATACTGGACGCCGCAAAGGGTGCGGTTGCCTTGCTTTTGGCCCGTTACTTTGCAGCTGAGGATGCCGCACAGGTTGCCGCTCTCGCTGCGATGGTTGGGCATTGCTATCCGGTTTGGCTCAAGTTCAAAGGCGGCAAAGGGGTTGCAACTTTCCTTGGTATTTTGCTGGCTCTTGCCTGGCCTGTTGGTCTCTCCGCCTGTCTTGCGTGGCTCATCGGCGCGGGGCTGTCCCGCATGTCCTCAATGGGCGGGCTGTTTTCTGCGGCCTCCTCCACCATCCTGATCGTTGTGATGGGGTTTGGTGCGGGATACCTGCTCAGCGTTTTGCTGGCGGTCATAGTATTTCTGCGCCACCGTGAAAATATCACCCGCATTCGCGCAGGTACAGAGCCCAAAATCGGCCAGAAAAAGTGAGAGCCCCCGCCCCCGACGGATTTGCCGAGGCGCTGAGAACCATTCCGTCTGGCACATCTTTGGGACGTATTGACACCAACCGCTACACCGCAACGCGCAGTGACTTCAACAACGGGCGCTCAATCAAATTGGTTGCGGAAGCGTTGGACCAGTCCGACTATATCAGTCTGAACTTTTATGATCTGGAGAGTGGTGGTCAGCTTGCCCCCTGCGAAATGCCCCATGACAAGGTGGTCAGCTTTGTCATGACCTATTGTCCGGAAACGGAGACCTCATCTTGAAACGCTTTGCCGTACCGTTACTCCTGTTCTTGGCTGCACCAGCAACTGCTGAAACCTTTGACGTTCTTCTCGGCGGCAAATCACTGGGGCAGTTCAGCTTTGAGCAAAGAGGCAGCACTGCTACTCTGCGCTCCACGCTCAACAACACACCCATGGGTGTTTTCAACGGCACCTTTACAGGTACCAGCACAGGAAATGCTCAAAACGCAAAATTTGTGGGGGACAGCCAATCTTCACGCAAGCACCGCGTGGTTCGCGTCAATATTGCAAAGGGGCGTGCTGACGCCACCGATATTCAACCTGTAAGCGAGATCACGGACCTGTCCGACGTCGCCCGCGTTCCCGCAGGCGTGATTGATCCTGTCCGCGTTATTGGCGCGCTCATTGCTGCAGCGGGCTGTCCCGACACGATGAAGATGTATGATGGTCGACGTGTTGTGACGCTTGGGCAAAAGGCAGACGAGGCTGTGGGTGATACCCTCACCTGTAACATGACCTACCGCGTTACCGCAGGACCAGGGCATTTGTCGCCCTTGGGCATCAAGTCGGCGGAGTTCGAGCTGACCTATACAACAGGCGGCTCGGGTCAATCACTTCGGCAAATCAAGATATCTTCGGGCATTTTCCGGCTGACCCTCGATCGCAGAAAATAGAAATTCACGCGACCACTCACGAATTTACTTGCGAAGCCTGTTAATTCCGTTATTTCTGTTATTACAGAAATTAAAGAATGAGTCGCACAGATGCACCTTACCCCGGCCATGCAAAACTTTATCCTCCATTGGGGCGATATGGGTCCCAAGTGGGGCACCAATCGCTCAGTGGCACAAATTCACGCGCTGCTGCACATTGCCCCTGATCCGCTAACAGCAGATGAAATCTGTGACCTGCTCAACCTTGCCCGTTCAAACGTATCAAACGGGCTGAAAGAACTGCAAAGTCTTGGCATGGTGAAATCGCAGCGCAAGCTGGGCGACCGACGCGATCACTTCACTTCGATCCGCGATATGTTCGACCTTACCACCACCGTGATCGAAAGCCGTCGCCAGCGCGAGTATCTGCCGACGTTGCAGGCACTCGAAGCGGTACAGCGCGAAGCGGAAGAGGATGCCACGCCAGCGGCGGTGAAGCTGCGGATCAAGGAAACCCTTGAAACTATGCAGATGTTTGACAGCTGGTATCAGGATGTCTCCCGCCTGCCCCGCACGGTGCAGATGGCAGTAATCAAACTGGGCGGCCGTGTCGCCCGCTTCTTGCCGAAGGGCAAAGACAGCTAAAAATTTTAGATTGGAGTTTCTGTCATGACATAATTAAATGACAATACCGAATTAAAGAGTATCCACTGGACCGGATTTGCCACTGCTTTGGTTGGCGCTCCGCTCCTGCTAAGCACCGTTTTGGTGGGACCGCTGTTCGTGCTTGATGCGTTCTACGACTCTGCTGACATTCGCGGCGCGATCGCTGTTCTTGGTATTCTCATCACAATCGGAGCAACACTCTATGCAGTGATCGGGACTCCGGTTTTGATCTACCATCTCAGACGTCATAATGCCGAAGTCGTTAGGATCATGGGCCTGTCCATCATGTCCGTGCTCTCGATGCTGCCAATCGGTGCAATCTTCTCGCTGGTCATGTTCGATCTTGGGGCGCTGATGATCGCAGGCATTTCTACCTGCTTTGGCCTGATTGGCGGACCCGTTCTCGCAGCACTTTTCGCCCTCATCTACCAGCGGTTCACCCGTAACTGAAAGGAGCCATCATGCTTGCTCTCACAACTCCGCCCAAAGTGCCCTACCCCACACGATATGTCATTGATCCTGTTGCCTTCTTCGCAGCACTCATTGGCGTACCGTTGCTCTTTACCGCACTCACCTTTGCTCCGTTCTTTATCCCCGTCGCGGCCCTATTTTTTGGCGGCCCGATGTTTATCATCGTGGGGACCCCGCTTTTGCTGTGGTATCTGCGGCTAAATGATGGCGATCCAAATGCCTTGGCCTTTCTGGCGTTCAAAGTCATGGCGTTTGCCCTGATCCTCGCTGCTGCCCTCGCAGCCATCACTGGTGACGATGCCGTATTTGGGATCGGCCTGTGGTTCACTGGCTTTGGCATGATCTTCGGACCCGCTTGGGCCTACTTCTTTGGCATCGTTTACCAATACCTGCGGCGTGATTCTTTCGCAAAACCGCGCAACCTTTGACCTCCCTCGTTCTTGAAAGGACACCCACCATGTTTGTATTTGCAGCTATCTATATCGCTTTGGGCTTTGGCGCATTGGCCGCCCTTGCCACTATGATCCTGCGCATAGGCACCCTCTTGGGCGAATGCCCGCAGAGCAAGCGTATCGCCCGTGCCGCTTCTGTTACCATAGCAACCGGCTTTGCCGCGATTGGCGCAGGTGGTGTGATCCTTGTCGGTGCTGTCCTGCCTCTGCTGGCGGAGGTTCCGCTGACCGGATTTCTAGCAGCCTTAGGGTTTGCAGCCCTGTGCCTTGGCCTCGGCTTTACCCAAGCGGTCGGCACTTTGCGCGCTTTGATGCAGGATGCTCAGCAAAAGGCAGCCGCCCCCGCAGCAGCCTGAAAGGGCCAAATATCAGACTTTGGGGCGGTAGTGATGCCGCCCTTTTAAACATAAAATCACCGATTTGCCTCATTCTACCCACCGTTGCGCCACAGCAGTGGATCATCATCCTCCCAAATGAACCGAGAGGATATGACATGGGACCTTTGACAGCGATTAGCAAAGCCGTTGCACGCAGCTTTACCTTCAAAGGTCGCGCAAGCCGCAGTGAATACTGGTGGTTTATACTCTTCTATACCGTGGTGATTATGGCCTGCGGCGCATATGATACTATGACCTTTTTGGAATTGATTGAAGAGCAAGGCGAACTTGCAATATTTGAACTCAGTGCCTTCGACTTCGCATCAACCTACGCTTGGATCGCTACACTTCCGGCGTTTCTCAGTGTCACCGTCCGCCGCCTGCATGACGCAGGGTTCTCTGGTTTCTGGTTGATCCTTTATTTTATCCCCATCGGGGGATTGGTTTTGCTGATCATGCATGTTTTCCCGAGCGAAGGGCAGACGACGGCACACGGCACACCCACATCCGGTCCAGTTGCGGACCGTACAGGCAAACCTGTTACGGTAGATTCACATAAACGCGCCATGCAGGGCTACGCACTCTTATTCGATAAGGACAAAAAGCCGTCTCCCGAAGCACAGGCAGCACGCAAAGCCGAAGTGTCCGACTATTACCGCACCCAAGTCCTCAAAGCGTCCAAGCCTTCCTGAGACGCCTCTTAATAGGAAAACTCTGAATAAATCCGGCTCAGATCGCCCTGCCACTCGCCGTTGTAGCAATCAATCAACTCATCGGCGGGAGTTTTGCCGGTTTGGATGCTTTCCTTGAGCGCGTTGAGGAAATGTGTCTCGTCAGGGACCAGACCGCCTGCACCGCTGCGTGCACGCGCCTTTAGGCCAGCCTCGGACAAGGCGACCGTCTCGCGCGCCAGATCAAGCATACTTATGCCGTCTACTTTGGCCTGCAATCCATCAACGGAAGCAGCAACCCTAAGGGCATCACGCGTCTCGGCGTCCCAGCCTTTGACCAAATCCCACGCCCCATCAAGGGACGCCTGATCATACATAATACCAACCCAGAATGCGGGCAGCGCGCAGAGCCTGCGCCACGGGCCGCCATCAGCACCGCGCATTTCGATGAACTGTTTGGTCCGCGCTTCGGGGAAGGCTGTAGTCAGGTGGTCCGCCCAATCGCTCAGCGTCGGCGTCTCACCGGGCAGTGCAGGCAGTTTACCTGCCATAAAATCACGGAAGGACATGCCCAGCGCGTCGATATACTTGCCGTCGCGATAAACAAAATACATCGGCACATCGAGCGCATATTGTACCCACGCCTCGAAACCAAACCCCTCGTCAAACACAAACGGAATCATACCTGTGCGCGCAGGGTCGAGGTCACGCCACACGCGGCTGCGCCATGACTTGTGACCGTTGAGCTTGCCTTCAAAAAAGGGCGAGTTTGCGAAAAGTGCTGTCGCCACAGGCTGCAAGGCCACGGCGACACGCATCTTTTGCGCCATATCCGCTTCAGAAGAGAAATCGAGGTTAACCTGAACCGTACAGGTGCGGCGCATCATAACGCGCCCCATGGTTCCGACTTTGCCCATGTAGTCGTTCATCAACTTATAGCGGCCCTTGGGCATCAGATCCATGTCCTCATGGGTCCATTCAGGGGCCGCACCAAGACCGATAAATCCGACACCGATCTCGTCAGCCACATCTTTGACTTCGCGCAGATGCACGTTCACTTCGTCGCATGTCTCGTGGATTGTCTCAACAGGCGCACCCGAGAGTTCCAACTGGCCACCCGGCTCAAGCGATACATTCGCGCCGTCTTTCTCCAGCCCGATCAACTTGCCACCCTCTTCAACAGGGGACCAGTTGTGGCGGTCGCGTAAACCTTCCAGCATCACACGGATCGAACGCTCACCTTCGTAGCGGAGTGGTTTATGCGTGTCTTTGCAATAACCGAACTTCTCATGCTCGGTGCCGATGCGCCATTTTTCCTTCGGCTTGCAACCGTCTGCAAGGTATTGAGCCAGTTGATCAATATGCTCGATCGGGCCGCCGCCAGATTGGGGAATAGACATGCACGCACTCCACTTGGTGTTCACCCCACAGCCTTGCGGAGAATCTCTTGATCGTCAATGCAGCAGGGCATGGGCAGGACGCAAGGGGGTGCGTTCCCAAATCACAACTGCGTGGCCGCGTTGGGCGCGCAATTCTGACAGCATCCGCTCGGTCCGTAGGCCCGGCAATTTGCTAAAAGCGTCAAACAGGGCATCGGCACCCGCCGCATTTACAGGGATCATCACAGGCGCCTGTTCGGGCGCATCAAGCCGCCAATGCGCAGGGCTGGCGGTACGGTCAAGGCTCAAACGTTCCAATGCGGCAAGGGCAACGACTCCGCCAGTGAGCGGACCGAAATAGGCGATCTGGCCCTCATCCACTTGCACAGCGCCCAAACCGTCACCAGCACCGCGGAACCGCCCCCGCTGGGCCCCGACAAGGCCAAGGGCGATCCCGCCCAGCACGAAAGCCCACCCTGGCAGCGCCAGCAAAAGACCCGGACCAATGATCCACCACAGCCCGAAAAGAGCCAAACCAACACCAACCAATACTTCGCGCCAGCGCCATAAAACTGCTTTTGCTTCCGGCCTGAAAAACATTACGACCAATCCCCCAAAGCTTGCTGCCAGAGGGTCATGGCCGCCACTGCCGCCGTGTCCGCCCGCAAAATACGTGGCCCAAGCGAGACAGAAGTCGCGCAGGACATTGCCCGCAACCTTTCACGCTCCCGCTCGGAAAAGCCGCCCTCTGGCCCGATGAATATTGCCCACTGGGCAGAAACTTCCCCCTCAGAGAAACCGGATGCGGATGAGGTCAGCGCTTCATCACAAAACATAATGCGCCGCGTCGTCTCCCAACTGCCCAGCAGCTTATCAAACCGCTGCATCTCGGCAACTTGCGGGACATATGTGCCGCCACATTGCTCTGCCGCTTCGACGGCATGGGCCTGAAGGCGATCACGCTGGACGCGGCCTGCGTTCGTAAAGTCGGTTTGCATCGGCACAATCCGAGCAGCGCCCATTTCGGCCGCCTTTTCGACGATGAAATCAGTGCGCGCCTTTTTGATCGGGGCAAA
Source organism: uncultured Sulfitobacter sp. (assembly GCA_963933905.1). GTDB lineage: Bacteria > Pseudomonadota > Alphaproteobacteria > Rhodobacterales > Rhodobacteraceae > Sulfitobacter. Next base: position 7,544 of record CAWVWS010000030.1, on the reverse strand, counting down.
GCACAGCCAGAGGTCGGGCGGCATCTGCAACGGCTTGGTCTGTTCAAGGCATGCCAACTCCCCGCCGCGCTTTCCCGCCTGCGACACTTCGGCCCGCCACTCACCGTCTTTTCCGTTAAACAGCAAAATCTGCTCGCCAGCAGTAAGCCGCATGACGTTGAAAAGATAATTCGCCTGCCCACGGTCCAAAGGAACTGTTTGCCCATCCCCTAAAGGGTGCTCTACATAAAGTCTGATTTTCGCGTCCATGGGATGGATATATGCAAGACAACGCCACACCACCAGAGCCGCAAGACAATGGAACCGTTGCAGATGCATATTCTGACAACTGGGTGGACCTCTATGCCCCCGCCGCAACACGCCCCTACCTGCGGCTCAGCCGTGCGGACAGGCCAATCGGCACATGGCTTTTGCTTTTGCCGTGCTGGTGGGGGTTGGCTCTGGCAATGCTCTATGACCAGCAGGCCTCGTGGTATGATCTGTGGATATTTGTCGGCTGTGCTCTTGGCGCATTTTTGATGCGCGGCGCGGGGTGTACGTGGAACGATATATCGGACCACGAATTTGACGGCCAAGTGGCGCGCACCCGCTCGCGGCCCATCCCGTCAGGTCAGGTCACCGTAAAAAGCGCGGCGATCTGGATGATTATTCAGGCGCTCATCTCCTTTGCTATCCTGCTCACGTTCAATGCCGCGGCAATCCGCCTTGGTGTTCTGGCCTTGATCCCTGTGGCGATTTATCCCTTTGCAAAACGCTTTACGTGGTGGCCACAGGTTGTTCTGGGCCTTGCTTTCAACTGGGGCGCTCTGCTGGCTTGGACGGCGCACACCGGCCGCCTCGATGCTCCGGCAGTTGTGCTCTATCTTGCGGGCATCGCGTGGACGCTCTTTTATGATACCATCTACGCTCATCAGGACACCGAGGATGATGCGCTGATCGGCGTCAAATCCACCGCACGCCTCTTCGGTGAGAACACGGGCAAATGGCTGCGGCGTTTTCTAATGGCGACCGTTGGGCTTATGGGAATTGCGGTGATTTATTCCGCTCTACCAAATGCTTCTGTCCTTGCCCTTGCTGTGGCGATTGGGGGGCCTTGGGCGATGGGGTGGCATATGGCATGGCAGTTGCGCGGCCTCGACATCCACAATACCAAAAAAATGCTGCAATTGTTTCGTGTCAACCGCGATACCGGCATAATACCGCTGCTCTTTTTCGCGATTGCGCTACTCCTGTGATTGCACCACAGGCATCAGCATCGTATCACCCTGCATAACCAAAAATTGTTCCGAAAGTGCCTATGCGCCTCTCCTCCATGCTCACAATTTTCCTGACATTTGCTGCCGCTGCGGTTATTTGCCTCGTCGCGGCAAACTTTTCGGTACGGTTGATTGAGGACTCTTCCGAGATTGGTGTGCGCGATGCACTGGATGAAAAGGGAATGACATGGGCAGAAGTAGAGGCGGACGGTCTGCAAGTCCTGCTCACCGGTATCGCACCGACCGAAGTCGTGCGTTTTTCCGCGCTGACGACGGCAGGCTCTGTTGTTGATGCCGCGCGTGTGCTCGACGGGATGGGCGTTGCAGCACAAGAGGCACTCGCTGCGCCAAAATTCTCCGCCGAAATCCTGCGCAATGAAAGTGGCGTTTCTGTTATCGGCCTGATCCCGACCAGCACAGACCGCGACTATGTGATCGCGCGTTTTTCCAGCCTCGAAGGATCTAACGGCGTGACCGACCTGTTGGAGACTGCGGACTATCCAGCGCCTGAAGGTTGGGAAAGCGCGCTTGAATTCGCGCTGTCTGCAATGAGCAGTCTGCCCCGCGCCAAAGTGTCGGTCGAGGCGGAGCGTGTCGCCATCACAGCCATCACCAACACGCCACAGGAAAAAGCCCGTCTTGAGCAAGACCTCAGACGCATGGCGCCGCGGCAGGTGATCCTGCAACTGGATATTTCCGCCCCGCGCCCTGTGATCACTCCGTTTACGACCCGTTTTCAGATCACAGCCGACGGTGCCAGCTTTGACGCGTGCTCTGCCGATACCGAGCAAGCGGCGCTGCGCATCATCAGCGCAGCAAAAGCCGCTGGTGCAGAAAATCCGCGCTGTACAGTAGGATTGGGCGTTCCCACGCCACGCTGGGCCGCTGCCGTAACTGCTTCAATCGGTGCGCTGACAAAACTCGGTGGCGGCTCGATCACAATCGCAGACGCGGACATCACCTTGCTTGCGTCTCCCGAAACCAGCCAATCTGTTTTTGACGATGTTGTGGGCGAGTTGGAAAATGCTCTTCCCGCTGTGTTTGCTTTGCAGGCAAAATTTCCCGAAGCACAGGACCCGAACGCAGGTCCGCCTGAATTCACCGCAACGCTCAGCCCCGAGGGCCAGGTGCAATTGCGTGGCCGCGTCAACGATGATGCGTTGCGTGACCTCACAACCAGCTTTGCAAAGGCGCGGTTTGGCTCCGACAGCGTCGTTACCGCCACGAGAGTTGTTGATGACCTCCCCTCTGATTGGGCCACCCGTGTTCTGGCCGGCTTGGAAGGGCTGGGCCAGCTCAGCAATGGTAAGGTCTCCATCACACCCGACAGCGTGCAAATTACCGGCAACACAGGCAATCCAGATGCCTCCACCGAGATCGCCTCCCTGCTCGCGGGTAAATTAGGTGAAGGATCCGGGTTCGATGTGAACGTCACATATCAGAAGAAGCTCGATCCCGTTCTTGGCCTGCCAACGCCTGACGAGTGCGAAGCCGAGATTGGCTCAATCGTAGCAGCTGGCAAGATCAACTTCGAACCAGGCTCGGCCACAATCGATGCCTCTGCCTTGGGCACAATGGACGACATTGCTGCCGTCCTGAAACGCTGCGGAGATCTCAACCTCGAAATTCAGGGCTATACCGACAGTCAGGGTGGTAGCGATATGAACCTCGCCCTCAGTCAGAGCCGCGCGGAGTCAGTTTTGAACGAACTGCGCGCCCGTCGCGTCGTCACAAACTCCTTCAAAGCTATAGGCTATGGTGAAGCGAGCCCTGTCGCAGACAACGGAACCGAAGCGGGTCGCGAAGCGAACAGGCGCATCGAATTCCGACTGGTGCGGCCCGACACTGTCTCGACACCAGACGAAACAACGCTGGAAAATGCTGCCGAAACCAACGATACAACAGAAAATACACCGACCGAAGAAAGCGTTACAGAATGAGCAGATTTGAATTTGTCCTCGCGACCGCCATCATTCTATTCGTCGCCTTCTGCATGGGCTGGTTCGCAAACTGGCTTTTGCATCGCTTTACCCGAGTGGCCTCCGATGATGTGGCCCAACTCGACCGGATGAGCCAAGAACTCCATGAGGCAGAAGAGACGCGGGATCAGGCAATCACCTATCTGCAACAGCGTGAGGCAGAGCTGACAAACCAGCTGTCGCAGACCGAGGCAGAGCTGCGCGCGGCGATGGATGGCCTGCGCGATGCCCGCCATGAAGCGGAAGAAATGCGCGCCTACATTGAAAGCCAGCGCGCAGGTTGATCAAGCACCGTTAAGGAACAGTGAGGCATGCACATTTGGCGTTCTTGCTGATCTGATGTGATGTGCTGCCAAGGACAAGCGATCCGAGATTTCCCAAACCACGACGCCCTGTGATGATCAGATCAGCCGATGCAGTTTCGGCTCGGTCAAGAATGTCATGTCCAGGATCGCCATGTCCGATATGCACTTCGACCGTCTCAAGTCCCTCTTCTGCGGCAATGGCACGGGCTTGCTCGCCCAGCTTTTCCGCAGCCTCGCGCAAGAGTTCTTGTTGGGCGACATTCGTACCCACATAAAAGCCCGATATCGCCTCGGCCGCATAACCCACTGTTTCATCCCTTGGGGTATGCTGAATTTGCACTTTTGCATCGAACTTTAATGCAATCTGACACGCAAGTTGCAGCGCACGTTTTGCCGCGTCAGAGCCGTCGATACCAACAACAATAGACTTAATCATATTCCGTCCTCCAATGGGGTGATGAGCTTAGCCTACCCTTGGAGCGGCATCCATGGCTTTGACATGGATCAATTACACGCCCTGCCTACCAACGGGACAATGCGGCCTCATCCTCATCGGTGGAGGCCACCCATGCCGCGCCTGACGCGGAAACCTCCCGCTTCCAAAAAGGTGCGCGGGACTTGAGATAGTCCATCAGGAATGTCGCAGCTTCAAAGGCGTCCTTGCGATGCCGCGCAGCGGTCGCCACCATCATGATCATCTCACCTGGAACCAAGCGGCCGTAGCGGTGAATAACAAGCACGTCGCCCAACGAAAACCGCTCCTGCGCCTGCTCTGCCATTTGGCTCAGGGCTTTTTGAGTCATGCCGGGATAATGTTCGATCTCCATGGCTTCCATTGGATCGTCAGGCAAGTCGCGCACAACGCCTGTGAAGGTGACAATCGCCCCCATTTCACGGTGCCCCGCCGCAAAGGCGCTGCTCTCCTGCCCCAGATCGAAAGCTTCTTCTTGAACGCTGATGCGCATTTTACCCACCTGTCATGGGCGGAAAAAACGCGACCTCGCGCACACCCGCAAGCGGCGCATCAAAGTCAGCAAGCTCTTGATCCAATGCCACGCGCAAGGCGGAAGTATCTTCAAAAGCAGCGGCATAGCGTTCTTCACGCGCCCGCAATTCGTTAACCAGATCGCGGACTGTGGCCGCATCGGTTTCAATCTGCTCACGCGGCAGACCAATACGTTCGCGTACCCAAGCGAAATACAAGATGTCCATCAGCGCCCCTCCTTGAGGTGTGGCATCGCCTTCATCAGATAGTCCCAGCCAGTCACCACCGTCAGCGCTGCCGCGAGCCAGAGAAGCCAAAGACCGATCCGACCCGACCATTCCATCGCCAGAACTTTCCAGCTGAGCCCCATAGTATCCTCAACATCGCCGTCTAGGATGGCCTGAACCATCGCTTCATCCATCCCGTAAATGCCCATCCCAAAATAATGCTCAAAGACACCTTGGCTAAAGAGCACCGCAATCGCAGTCATCTGAAGCGCAGTCTTCCATTTGGCAAGCTTGGTCACTTTCAGCGTGCCTGCGGTATCTCCAAGGTATTCACGAAGACCTGACACAAACACTTCACGGAACAGGATCACAGTCGCAGGCAGCACAAGCCAAGGCGACCAGCTGGAAAAGGCAATAATAACCATCAGCGCGATTACCACCATCGCCTTATCCGCAATCGGGTCCAACATCGCGCCCAGCTTTGTCTCCTGCTTCCAAGCACGCGCCAGATAGCCATCGATCCAGTCAGTTGCCGCCGCCGAGACAAACAGCAACAGCGCAAACCAGTCGGCATAAGGCCGCGTAAAATACAAAAACATCACCGCTACACAGGGGGCAGCAAGTAACCGCATCACGGTCAGGATATTCGGGACATTCCACTTCATAGCCGTACACTACACTGCTCAAACATCACGTAAAAGCACGAACAAAGTCCGCCCCGCCACAAGGTGCCAGATATGCGCGATCCCCCGCCTTCATTTGGCAATTAAACTCAATCCCAAACCCAAGACACACGCCAGAGTAGTATCTTTTACCCCTTTTCATGGAAATAGGCATAAATCGTGTCGGCCAATGCGCCTGATACACCCTCGACCGCTTTCAAATCATGCAGGTTCGCACGTGCGACAGCTTTTGCAGAACCAAAATGCGCCAAAAGCGCGCGTTTGCGCGCCGCCCCGACACCCGGAACATCGTCGAGTGGCGTCGCCCCCACAGATTTCGCCCTTTTGGCGCGGTGCGTTCCAATGGCAAAGCGGTGGGCCTCATCGCGCATGCGCTGGATGAAATAGAGCACGGGGTCATTGTGGCGAAGCGCCATCACGGGTTTGCCGGTGCGGTAGAATTCCTCCTTACCCGCATCGCGGTCCTCGCCCTTGGCCACGCCGATCATCGGGATATCCTCGACGCCGTATACAAGCATGATCTCGCGCACAGCACTCACCTGCCCTGCCCCGCCATCAATGAGCAAAAGATCAGGCCAATGCCCCTCCCGCCGCTCGGGATCTTCCTTTTTCAAGCGCTTAAAGCGGCGTGTAAGCACTTCTTTCATCATACCGAAATCATCACCGGGGGTCAGGTCATCCCCACGAATATTGAATTTTCGGTACTGGCTTTTCAGCATGCCCTCTTGTCCCGCAACAACCATCGCACCCACAGCAAAGGCACCCTGAATGTGGGAGTTGTCATAGACTTCGATCCGCTCAGGTACTTTGGGCAGGTCGAACGCTTCGGTTAACCCTTTGAGCAGTTTGGTCTGGGTGGCACTTTCCGCCATTTTACGCGCAAGGCTTTCGCGGGCATTACGTAGCGCCCCATCCACCAACTCGGCCTTCTCACCACGCTGCGGGACCAACAACTCGACCTTGCGGTTGATCTTGGTCGCCAGAGCTTCAGCCATAAGGTCAGGGTTCTCGATCTCATGGCTCAGGATTAACTGGCGCGGGGGGTCACGTTGGTCGTAAAACTGACCGATGAAAGCCTCCAACACTTCGGCAGGTTCTACGTCATCGCCGACCCGTGGGTAATAATCGTGATTCCCCCAGTTCTGACCCGAGCGGATAAAGAAGACCTGCACGCAGGCCTGACCGTCAGACATATGCAAACCGATCACGTCCGCTTCGCTCACCCCTTTGGGGTTTATCCCCTGTGTTGTCTGCACTTGGGTCAGGGCCTTAATGCGATCCCTTAACGCCGCGGCGCGCTCGAATTCCATTTCCTCGGACGCGGCACTCATCTCGGCAGCCAATCGCGTCTGGATGCCCGTCGTTTTACCCGCCAGAAACTTCTGCGCGTCCTCGACCGTTTGGCGATAGTCTTCTGCGCTGATCTTTCCCACGCAAGGGGCCGAACACCGCTTGATCTGGTATTGTAGACAGGGCCGCGTGCGGCTCTCGAATTGGGAGTTGGAGCAATCGCGCAGCAAGAAGACTCGCTGAAGCTGGTTCAGCGTCCTGTTGACCGCACCTGCACTGGCGAAAGGACCATAATACGCCCCCTTCTCCTTCTTTGCTCCACGATGTTTTTTGATCTGCGGATAGTCGTGCGTATTGGTGACAAGGATATTGGGAAAGCTCTTGTCGTCGCGCAGCAACACGTTGAATTTCGGTTTGAGTTGCTTGATCAGGTTCTGCTCAAGCAACAGTGCCTCGGTCTCCGTCTTGGTCGTGAGGAACATCATCGAGACAGTATTGTCGATCATCCGCGCGATGCGGGGGCTGTGGCCGGTAGGCCGCGCGTAGTTGCTGACACGCGCCCGAAGATTCCGCGCCTTGCCGACATAAAGCACTCTGCTCTCGCTATCCAGCATCCGGTAAACACCCGGAGAGCTGTCCAAAGTCTTGAGGTAGCTCTGGATGACATCATAACCCGACAGTTGAGGTTTTTCCACGTCAGGCATAGGCGTTTGATTCTCTCTCTTGCTCGTCATATTTTAGCAGCAGCATCAATAGTTAACATGTCCACTTTTCCTGTGGATAACTCTGTCTATAACTTCTTCACACAAGGAGTTTTTC
>CAWVWS010000029.1:0-25220 GCA_963933905.1 uncultured Sulfitobacter sp. | reverse complement strand
TGGCTATGTCACCGAACTCATCCCCACTGTTACCTTCGAGGAGGCGAATTGCCGCGCATGGCCTTGGGTCAAACAACGGTCGCGCTGGCTCAAAGGGTTTGCGATCACATGGCTTGTCCATATGCGCGCGCCCCGTGCCTTGCTGCGCGATCTTGGGTTCATCCGGTTTATGGGCGTGCAAACCCTCCTGCTCGCAACATTTGCACAGTTTGCTTTTGCCCCGCTGCTCTGGTCCTTCTGGATCACCCTTGCAGGGTTCGAGCATCCTGTGGCCCTGACCCTTGGCGCACCTGTCGCGTTGGGGATGGCTTGGTTCTTCTTCTGCTCGGAAATCATCAACCTCGGGATATCCATGGTTGCCGTTTCACGTCGCGAACACCGCCATCTCATGGCCTACGTCCTCACGCTTCCGCTCTATTTCCCGATGGCCGCTATTTCCGCGTACAAGGCGATGAAAGAGATCGTGGTCGAGCCGTTCTATTGGGACAAGACAGAGCACGGTGTGACTCCTCCCGATTGATCAGGCTTCCGCCTCACGCTTTTCCGCTTCCTGCTTGAGCCGCGTTGCAAAAGCCACCGAAATATGCGCCCGCAGGGCCGCATCAGCGGCATCCCCATCCCGCGCCTCGATCGCCGAAACAATGCAGTCATGTTCTTGCTGCGCAATCGCCCCACGACCGACCACAGCCAGTGACGTAGTCGCCATAAGCGCCATGGAGCGGTGGACCAGATCAAGCTGCTGCACCAAAAAGCGGTTGTGCGAGGCAAGATGGATTTGCTTGTGAAATCTTCGGTTGGCACGGGCAAGGGCGGCAGGATGCTCCATCAGTGCATTATCCGCCTCCACCATCTCACGCAGTAGCCGCACTTCTTCTTCTGTGGCATTACGCGCTGCCAGTCGCGCGGCAAGCCCTTCCAGCTCTCCGCGCACCACATAAAGCTCGGCCATCTGATTGTGGTCCAGCGATGCCACGATCAGACTACGCCCGTCGCGTACCAACAATGATTGCGTTTCCAACCGTTGCAAGGCTTCGCGGATCGGGGTGCGCGACACGCCCAGCCGCTCAGCCAGTTCGCTTTCCACAAGGCGGTCACCAGGGCGGTATATGCCCGTATCAATCGCGTCCAATATCATGGTGTAGGCATCGGTTTGGCCAGAGCGGCCCGTCGGGTTCGCAGGGGGCATAAAGAGGCCCTTTCATTCAGTTTCTCCCGACCTTAGCGTCAGATGCACGGCACGCCTAGCCTTGATCGCCCTCTTGCGCACCAACGTGGCGCAGCCTACCACGTAGACATGAGCGCTGCTGATTTCTCCCACGTGACCACTTGGGTCTTTGACCTTGACCACACCCTCTATCCTCCTGAGGCACGCCTCTTCGATCTGATCGAAGTGCGCATGACCAACTGGGTGATGGAGACGATCGGCGTAGACCGCGCCGAGGCCGACAGACTGCGCGTTCACTATTGGGAAACGCATGGCACGACGCTTGCGGGACTTATGCGCGAACATGATGTTGATCCAGCGCCCTATCTTGAGGACGTGCACGATATCCCGATGGATAGCCTAACTCCCGATCCAATCCTTGCCGCCCGCATCCGTGCCCTGCCTGGTCGGCGCATTGTCTATACAAACGGTTGTGAGCCTTATGCCGAACGCGTACTAGCCGCGCGGGGGCTGTCTGGTCTGTTTGACGCGGTTTACGGCGTGGAGCACGCAGGCTTCCTCCCCAAGCCCGAGCGCGGCGCTTTCGATGCCGTATTTGCGCTGGACGGGTTAGAGCCAACAGTAGCTGCCATGTTCGAGGATGATCCGCGCAATCTGGCCGTGCCGCACTATCTGGGCATGCGCACAGTGCATGTGGCCCCCATACGCGCTGACGCGCCGCATGTTCAATACCACACGGACGACCTATCTTCTTTCCTACAGACCCTGCTGTAAGAGGACCGTGCCCATGACCGATACCTGTGACATTCTCATCTCTGGCGGAGGGATTGCTGGCCTAACGGCGGCTGCCGCCTTTGGCTCTGCCGGGTTCAAAGTCATTTGCGTGGACCCGACACCGCCTGTGACCGATGGTGGGGCGGAGGGTGCGGACCTGCGCTCGACTGCCATGCTACAGCCTGCGCGGGTGCTGTTGGAACGCGCAGGCCTCTGGGACCGCCTCGCACCCCATGCCGCCCCTTTACAAATCATGCGGATCATTGATGCAGGCGGCGCAGGGCCTGAGCCACGTGTCACCCGCGAGTTTGATGCTGCCGATATCTCGGACCTGCCCTTTGGTTGGAATTTTCCCAACTGGCTGCTACGCCGCGAAATGATGGCGCGGCTTGACGTGCTGGAGAGAGTGGATTTTCGCGCAGGTGTTGGCACCAAACGCCTCTTCACCCGTGAAGGCAGCGCAAAAGTAACTCTGAGCGATGACACCACCATTGAAACGAAACTGGTGATTGCCGCTGACGGGCGCGGCTCTCCCATGCGCACGGCGGCAGGCATTCCTGTGCGCACGCAGCGCTATGGCCAGAAGGCGATCGTCTTTGCGGTCACCCACCCGATCCCGCACCAGAATGTGTCGACGGAGATCCACCGCACTGGCGGCCCTTTCACGCTTGTTCCCCTGCCCGACCGCGACGGCATGCCTTGCTCTGCTGTGGTCTGGATGGACGATGGCCGACTGGCCCAAGAGCGGATGGAAATGGATATCGCCGCTTTCGAGGAAGAAGCCTCGATCCGCTCCACTCATCACTTTGGCCCTCTTACGCTCGTGAGCAAGCGTCAAGTCTGGCCCATCATCACCCAACATGCCAATCGACTGACCGCCGAGCGTGTGGCCCTGATCGCGGAGGCTGCGCACGTCATGCCGCCCATCGGCGCACAGGGGCTGAACATGTCACTCAATGATATCGCGACCTTGCTGGACTTGGCCGAAGAACGGCGCGAGGGGCTTGGTGATGCGGTGATGTTGGACGCATACCATACGACACGGTACGGAGATATCACCCTGCGTGTGCGTGGCATTGACCTGCTCAACCGCACAAGTCAGGCCAGCAGCACAATCGCACGCGATGCCCGCGCCGCAGGGCTGAGCGCGCTTTACGGCGCTGCACCTATGCGCAAAATGCTCATGCAGATGGGTTTGGGGATGCGTTAAGCTTCCTCGGCAGCTTTGGCTTCAGCTTCCAGCTTGGCCGCGTGTGCCTCTACCTGCTCAACGATGTGATCAACCATGCTGGCGTTGTCCTGTTTATGGCTTTGCTTACCCGCAAGATACACCATGCCAGAGCCGGCACCACCGCCCGTAAATCCAACATCCGTCATCAGTGCCTCACCAGGGCCGTTCACAACGCAACCGATGATGCTGAGGCTCATGGGCGTCTTGATATGCTCCAGACGGGTTTCCAAGGCCTCGACCGTCTTGATCACGTCAAAGCCTTGGCGCGCGCAGGAAGGGCAGGAAATGATATTCACACCGCGATGGCGCAAGCCAAGAGATTTGAGGATCTCGAAACCCATCTTCACTTCTTCAACCGGATCAGCAGAAAGGGAGACGCGGATCGTGTCGCCAATACCCATCCACAGCAGGTTGCCCATGCCGATGGCGGATTTGACCGTGCCTGAAATCAGGCCACCCGCCTCAGTAATCCCAAGGTGGATCGGCGCGTCGGTTGCTTCGGCAAGCTGCTGATAGGCAGCAGCGGCCATGAAGACGTCAGAGGCTTTGCAGCTGATCTTGAACTCATGGAAATCATTGTCTTGCAGGATTTTGATGTGGTCCAGACCACTCTCCACCATCGCATCGGGACATGGCTCACCGTATTTCTCAAGCAGGTGCTTTTCTAGGCTACCTGCGTTCACGCCAATGCGGATGGAGCAGTTGTTGTCGCGTGCGGCTTTGATGACTTCTTTGACGCGCTTCTCATCGCCGATATTACCAGGGTTGATGCGCAAACAAGCCGCCCCTGCTTCTGCCGCCTCAATGCCACGCTTATAATGGAAATGGATGTCTGCCACGATCGGGACAGGGCTTTCACGCACAATCTGCTTGAGCGCATTTGAGCTTTCAACGTCAGGGACCGACACCCGCACAATATCCGCACCCGCATCTGCGGCGGCCTGAATCTGTGCAATCGTGGCTTTTGCATCTGTGGTCAGCGTGTTGGTCATGGTCTGCACAGAAATCGGTGCGTCACCGCCTACAGGGACATTGCCCACCATAATCTGGCGCGATTTGCGACGATAAATGTTGCGCCAAGGACGAATATGATTGAGCGACATGTCAACCTCACTAGACAGTTCAGACATATCATAAGTAGCCATGCAAGCGACGCGCTGCAATGGAAAGCTGTTCAGATTTGGACGATTAGCGGGAGTTATCGCTGCAATCTATTGGTCGGCACCCGTGTCGGGTGTGGCAACAGCACGCATTTCGGCGACCATCGTCTCTAGGGCGCTATCCTGACCGGGCTGTGCAGGCTGGTAAAGCTCGGCCAATGCCTGCTGCTGCAATGGCACATTGGATGTAACGCTCCCACGGCTGCCCGCAGGACCAAAGAACTCACCGTTCATGACAAAATAAACAGCACCACTTTGACCTGTGCGCAGCAATGGCGCCTCTTCAAGCGCGGGGACATCGAATGTCTCGCCCTTCTGCATTACTTTTTCATAGATATTGGTGCCGTCAGCTGCGGTGATCCGAACCCATGTTTCAGCCGTAGCAACCACCTGCACGGCAGCCGCAGGTCCCTCAAGAACCTGTGGCACGGTCAGGCCCGCAGATTGTGTCGGCTCTGCCAAAGCATCGGCAATCGCGCCATCAACGGCTGCTGACAGGGAAGGTACAGCGGGCGTTTCGAACACACCACCAGCGCGCGGATCAAGTGTCGAAATCGGCGCATCGCGCGCGACGAGCATAGGCACATCCAATGCTGCAGGGCGGTACAAACGGTCAAGCGCTTCAACACGCAGCGCATCAGCCAGCGCAGAAGGCGTTGCAATACTGTCTGTGGTATTTTGTTCCGGCGCATTGGCCTGCAACGGGTCAAGGTCGGACAATACAACAGGGGTCTGATCCACGGGGGAGACCTGCACACGCTGCACTTCTTTCAGAACACTCCAACCGCCAAAACCAATCGCACCAATCAGCGCAACAAGGATGAGTGATGACCCAATCGCAGCAGGCTCAATCCGCGACAAGAAACCATCGCCCCCGGGGGCAAATGGCATCACAGGACGGGAGAATATATCATGGTCTGCCTTGCGGCTCAGACGCTCTTCGCGCGTTGCCTTGTTCACAACAGAGGCTTCGGCAGACATGCCGTGCGCGACGCTAAAGCCGCTTTCCGTGCAGAAAGCATCGAATGCTTTGTCGGGATCCATATTTAGATACCGTGCGTAGGACCGCACATAGCCTGCAATAAATCCGGGCGTGTCAAATGCGTCAGGGTCGGCATTCTCGATTGCGGCGATATAGGATGCTTTGATGCGTAATTCGCGCTGCACATCGAGCAGTGACTTGCCCAAGGTTGCACGCTCGCCGCGCATAAGATCACCAAGACGCAGCTCAAAAGCGTCAAATCCTGATGATTTGACTTCTTCTTCAGCTTTAACCTTGGAGGCCCAACGCCCAATCATACCAACACCTTAGCCCACTTATCGTTCGTGCCTGTCACTGTAACGATCTAAATTCTTGAATCGTCACAGGCTTTTGTTTTGCCAACGTAACACGGTGCAAACATGTTAGCGAATTATTGACGGTTTAGCTAGCCTGTTCGGCACGATTCAGCGCACAGTGCGCCCAAAGCCCGTCCATTGCACGCACAAGAGCATCCATTTCATGCGGACCGTGCACTGGAGACGGTGTAAAGCGCAGGCGTTCCGTGCCCCGCGGCACAGTCGGAAAATTGATTGGCTGCACATAGATACCATGATCCTGAAGCAGCATATCCGACAGCATTTTTGTATGCACAGGATTGCCCACCATGACGGGCACAATGTGGCTTCCATGGTCGATGATCGGCAGGCCCAAACCCTTCAAACGCAGCTTGAGTGCCTTGGCTTGCTGCTGGTGCTTTTCGCGCAATTCAGGCGCGCGTTTCAGGAAGGCTACAGAGGCCGCAGCACCTGCCGCAATCGCAGGCGGCAAAGACGTGGTGAAAATGAACCCGGGCGCGTAGGAACGGATCGCATCGCACATCTTTGCGGATGCCGCTATATAGCCGCCCATGACACCATAGGCTTTGGCCAATGTTCCGTTAATAATATCAAGGCGGTGCATCAGGCGGTCCCGTTCTGCTACCCCTGCCCCGCGCGGCCCGTACATGCCGACCGCGTGCACTTCGTCGATATAGGTCAGCGCACCGAATTCATCGGCCAGATCACAGATCGCCTCAATGGGACCAAAATCACCGTCCATGGAATAGATGCTCTCGAAGGCGATAAGCTTTGGCGCGTCACTGTCATCAGCTTCCAGCAATTCGCGCAGGTGCGCCACATCGTTATGGCGGAAGATGCGCTTGGCACCGCCATTACGGCGCACCCCTTCAATCATCGACGCGTGGTTCAGCGCGTCGGAATAGATAATCAGCCCCGGAAACAGCTTTGGCAGCGTGCTCAGTGTCGCATCGTTGGCGATATAGGCAGAGGTAAACAGCAGCGAGGCTTCCTTGCCGTGCAAATCGGCAAGCTCGGCCTCAAGCCGCTTGTGATAAACAGTCGTGCCAGAAATGTTGCGCGTCCCGCCAGAACCTGCACCCGTCGCATCAAGCGCCTCGTGCATCGCTTCCAGCACAACAGGGTGCTGCCCCATCCCGAGATAGTCATTGCCGCACCAAACGGTGATATCCTTCTCGACACCATCGGGCATCGTCCAGACCGCATGGGGGAACTTCCCGTTGCGCCGCTCGATGTCGATAAACGTACGGTAGCGGCCTTCGTCATGCAGACGCGCAAGCGCCTGATCCAGCTGGTCCGAATAGGTCATGCGCATCTCCGTAAGTGTTGGGTGCCGCGCGCGGGCAGTTACCAATTACAGTGTTGGATATAGAATGGTTCCAAACCGTTCAACACACAAACGGGCGCGTAGTGTCGCAGGGCTGTTTCCAATGGGAAACCTGCGCCACTGGACAACCTCCTTGCGCCTGATAAGTTCGCGTTAAATACCCCCTCTACAGGAGCGCCTCCATGTCCCTCGACGCCGTCCTCGCCAAAATTGACGCCGATCTCCCCGCCGCCACCGAGCGGCTGTTGGACCTGCTGCGGATCAAGTCGATCTCGACCGATCCCGCCTTCAAAACCGACTGCGACGCAGCCGCCGACTGGCTGGTGTCTGATCTGCAAAATCTTGGAATTGATGCACAAAAGCGCCCTACACCCGGTCATCCAATGGTGGTGGGCCATGTTGGCCCCGAAAACGGCAAACCGCACCTACTGTTCTACGGCCACTACGATGTTCAGCCTGTGGACCCGCTCAATCTGTGGGACCGTGACCCGTTTGACCCCGCTGTCAAGGAAACGGACGCAGGCCCTGTGATCCGTGGCCGTGGTGCCGCCGATGACAAAGGCCAGTTAATGACATTTCTAGAGGCTTTTCGCGCATGGAAAGAGGTCGAGGGCGACTGGCCCTGCCGGATTACCTTCTTTTTCGAGGGCGAAGAGGAATCAGGCTCGCCCTCGCTGGTGCCGTTTATGGAGGAGCACAAGGACGAGCTGCGCGCCGATTTTGCGATGATCTGTGACACAGGCATGTTTGAGAGCCGCACGCCGTCAATTGTCACCATGCTGCGCGGATTGCTGGGCGAAGAACTGACCATCACAGCCCCCGACAAAGATCTGCATTCCGGCATGTTCGGCGGCATCGCCATGAACCCCATCCGCGTTCTTTCGCGCATCATCGCCTCGCTGCATGACGATCAGGGGCGCATCACCGTTCCCGGTTTCTATGACGGCGTGCCTGAGCTGAGCGACGAGCTGGAGGCGCAATGGCAGGGTCTTGCTTTTGATCACCAGAAATTCCTTGGCGATGTGGGCCTGTCCCACCCCGCAGGCGAGCAGGACCGAACCCCACTCGAGATGATCTGGTCGCGCCCCACCTGCGAAGTCAACGGGATCGGCGGCGGCTATCAGGGGGACGGATTCAAGACCGTTCTGCCCTCACAGGCCAGCGCCAAAATCTCCTTCCGCCTTGTCGGCGATCAAGACCCCCTCGCCATCCGCGAGAGTTTCCGCAAAATGGTCGAAGACATGCTGCCCCCCGATTGCACGGTGGAATGGAAGGAACACGGCGCCAGCCGCGCCTCTGGCACACCCACCGATGATCCCGCATTCGCCAAATCACTCAGGGCGCTGAGCGACGAGTGGAACGTGCCTGCCGCCTACATCGGCTGCGGCGGCTCTATCCCTATCGCGGGGCATTTCCAGAACATACTCGGCACCCCGCCTGTGCTCATCGGCTTTGGCAAAGACGACGATCAAATCCACTCCCCGAACGAGAAATACGACATGGAGAGCTTTCACAAAGGCATCCGCTCATGGGCGCGGATACTGGATGCCATTACCTGACGCTAGCAAAGCTTACGCGGGCGGCACACGCCAGTTGTTGCCCGCAGCGATCCATGCGCGAAACCGCGCACGGTGTTTTTGCGCGACTGGCGAAGAGATCGTGCCACGTGGATCATTGCTGAATTCATAGGCCATGCCTTCAACATACCACTGCGGCAAGTTTTTGGCGCTTTCCGCAGCACCAAATTGCTCTGCTTGCCAGTGGTGGATCATCTCATGGCGGACCATGTACTTGACCCAGCCTACGTCACTTACAACTATCTGGTTTGTTCCCCAAAAATACTGGGCACCAATCTGCGGATTGCCGAATTTTTTGGAACAGCGTTTTGTCGTACAAAACAAGAGCCGCGGCATGACGGAAAACCGCCCCATCCTGCCCTGAACAAATGACACCGCATCATCCCTGAGCGCTTTGGCCTCATCAGCCCGCGCAGGGTCCTCAACGCAAACACCGCTGGGAAAGCAGGTCAGGCCGCTGGCTTGTGGAACAGCCAGACGCCCGAACTGGGACACAGCGCACCCTGACAGGACACCCCCCAGAGCGAGCGCCACAATGACTGCGGTAAACTTACGTTTAAAAATGAGCCCATCCTTTATCGCGCTGAACAAACTCAGAGTACCTTATCAACAACCACTTTCAGCCGCCCCAACGTCCCGTCGACGTCATAGAGCTTATCCAAGCCAAACAGCCCCAGACGAAAGGTGCTGAACCCGTCAGGTTCACCCACTTGCAACGGAACACCTGCGGCGATCTGCATGCCGTGAGCCATAAACGCCTTGCCGGATTTCACATCAGGGTTGTCGGTATAGCTCACCACCACACCCGGCGCACCAAAACCGTCCGCCGCCACAGATGTCACGCCCTTATCAGCCATCATCGCCCGCACACCTTCGCCCAGCTGCCACTGCGCTTCCTTGAGGCGCTCGAAACCATATTCCTTGGTCTCCAGCATTGTATCTCGGAACACGCGTAAGGCATCCGTTGGCATGGTCGCATGGTAGGCATGGCCACCGTCAAGATATGCCTGCATGATCGCGTGCCATTTTCCCAGATCGAGGGCAAAGCTATCCGATTGCGTTTCGCCCAGTCGCGCCACACCACGCTCCGACAGCATCACCAGACCTGCACAGGGCTGCGCGCTCCATCCCTTTTGGGGGGCCGAGATCAGCACATCAACGCCAAGGGATGCCATATCAACCCAAGCACAGCCGCTGGCGATACAGTCCAGAACCATCAGCGCGCCCACTTCATGCGCCGCCGCCGCCATCGCGGAAATATAATCATCAGGCAAGATTACCCCAGCCGAAGTCTCCACATGCGGTGCAAATACCACCTGCGGTTTTTGCTCCTTGATAGCGGCCACAACATCGTCAATCGGCGCTGGCGCATAAGGTGCGGGCGCGGCATTGCCTTGCGGACGCGCTTTGATGACGGTTGTGTTGGCAGTTAGTCCGCCCGTTTCTATGATCTGGCTCCAGCGATAGGAAAACCACCCGTTGCGCACGACCAGTACATCACGGTCCCGCGCAAATTGCCGCGCAACAGCCTCCATGCCGTAGGACCCGCCCCCCGGCACAACAACTGCCGACGCAGCACCGTATACCTCGCACAGCATGCCATGAATATCGCGCATCACATGCTGGAACGCGCCGCTCATGGAATTGAGCGAACGGTCCGTGAACACAACCGAGAATTCCTCCAACCCCTGCGGGTCCACCGTATCAAGCAATGCCATTTTCATATCTCCATCTGAATTTACCCACAGGAATAGGAACTCGTGCCCCACTTGGCAAAGTCTATCTGGGTATACAAAAGCGTCTTCTGTCCCGAAGCCTGCAAAGATCGCAGGTAAAAGTTTCCTTTAAGCGCCCTAAAGCGGCCCGCGCAAACGCTCCTCGCTGAGCAGCACATTGGCCTCCACATCACCCGCACCGGGCAATGTCATGATCCGCCGCCGCAGCACCCGCTCGAAATCCGCTAGATCACGGGCCACCACACGCAACCGGTAGTCATAAAGGCCCAGCACATGCTCCACCGTCTGCACTTCGGGGATCGCCGTCACTGCGCGCTCGAAATCCTCCAAGCTTACACGCCCCCGCAGCGCCAGCTTCACGCCCAAAAACACCGTCACGCCAAAGCCGAGCTTTTCCGCATCCAAGCGCAACTGCCGCCCAAGGATCACCCCTGCCTCCTCCAACCGCTTGATCCGTCTCCATATGGCAGGCTGGCTCAGCCCCAACCTCCGCCCAAGCGCCCCCGCACTTTGCGACGCATCCCGCGCAAGCGCCTGCAACAGCTTGGCATCAATGTCATCAATCTCGATCAAAGTGGTAGCCCCTCACTCGTCTTGATCCGCGCCACATGCATCAGCGCTTCAATCTCCAAGATATGCGGCAGCATCAAAATGCTACTGCGGTAAATTTGCTGATAATGCGCCATGTCCCGCGCGATGATCGACAGGCGCACATCCACACGCCCCAGAAACGTCTGCACC
Source organism: uncultured Sulfitobacter sp. (assembly GCA_963933905.1). Lineage (GTDB taxonomy): Bacteria > Pseudomonadota > Alphaproteobacteria > Rhodobacterales > Rhodobacteraceae > Sulfitobacter. The sequence continues at coordinate 14,171 of CAWVWS010000029.1, read as the reverse complement.
TCGATCACTTCGGGAACCTCCCGCGCCTGCGCCAGAAATGCATCAAACGCATTGCCCTGCGTCTTGTCCAACGTAATCCTGAGCGAGACTTCCACCGCATAGCCAAGGGCGGCCCAATCAATCACCGCCCCCACGCCCTGTACCACGCCCAGATCCTGCATCCGCGCAATCCGCCGCATTGCGCGCCCCGTGGTCATGCCGGCACGTTCTGCCAACTCGCCCTGCGACAGGCTCGGCTCCGCCTGCCAATACCGCAACAACCGCCGATCCTGATCATCAAGCATGATTTCCTCACCAAAGGTCATTACTACGCATTAAATTCTCTATTTTGCCAATTAAACTCATAACACAGCGATGGCAACAGCCGCAAACCTCCCTATTGTGCAGCCAGATCAAACCAAAAGGATAAAACAATGCGCGTTTATTATGACCAGGACTGCGACGTTAACCTCATCAAGGATGCAAAAGTTGCGATCCTCGGCTACGGCTCACAAGGCCACGCCCACGCCCTCAACCTGCGCGATTCAGGTGCGAAAAACCTTGTCGTTGCCCTCCGCGAAGGCTCCCCGTCCCGCGCAAAAGCCGAAGGCGAAGGCCTGCAGGTTATGGACATCGCAGCGGCCGCCGCTTGGGCCGATGTAATCATGTTCACAATGCCCGACGAGCTTCAGGCAGAAACTTACAAGAAATACGTGCACGACAACATCAAGCCGGGCGCAGCAATCGCATTCGCTCACGGCCTGAACGTACACTTCGGCCTGATTGAGCCGAAAGAAGGCATCGACGTGATCATGATGGCGCCAAAAGGCCCCGGTCACACGGTGCGCGGCGAATACACCAAAGGGGGCGGCGTGCCCTGCCTTGTAGCTGTTGATAAAAACGCGTCCGGCAAAGCACTTGAAATCGGTCTGTCCTATTGCTCCGCCATTGGTGGCGGCCGCTCAGGCATTATTGAGACGGACTTCCGTGAAGAGTGCGAAACCGATCTATTTGGTGAGCAGGCTGTTTTGTGTGGCGGTATCGTTGAGCTGATCCGCATGGGCTTCGAGACACTCGTTGAAGCAGGCTACGAGCCAGAGATGGCCTACTTCGAATGCCTGCACGAAACAAAGCTGATCGTGGACCTTATCTATGAAGGCGGCATCGCCAACATGGATTACTCCATCTCCAACACTGCCGAGTACGGCCAGTACGTCTCCGGCCCGCGCATCCTGCCCTATGATGAAACAAAAGCGCGCATGAAAGCAGTGCTGAGCGACATCCAGACAGGCAAATTCGTCCGTGACTTCATGCTGGAAAACACTGTTGGCCAGCCAACACTGAAAGCGTCCCGCCGCGCCAATGACGAGCACCAGATCGAAATCGTTGGCGGCAAGCTGCGCGATATGATGCCTTGGATATCCGCAGGCAAAATGGTCGACAAAGCAAAGAACTAAATCTTCGCCAAACCCAAAAAGAAAAGGCCCGTGCATCTGCGCGGGCCTTTTTGCTTGGGTATCTCACTTGGCTCTCAGACGCTAGACATCAGCAGGCTTGCCACCTGAGTCCTTATCCTTTGCCAAAGTCGACTTTCGTGCGCTGTCTTCCTCACGCGGCGCATCAACTTTACGCTTGGAATAAAAAGCAAACCCAACCGCTGACAAGAGCGTTACAAAAGCCAGAGCCGCCGTCAAAGAAGTCCAGTCCATATCAATTCTCCACCAAATGGGTACATGACCAAACTTCTACACCCACCCCAAAGTTCCCTCTTTCGTGCAGCCTCTCCTCTCGTGAGCGGATTGCAGCCCTTGCCCCGCCCCAGTATTTGCCCATATCTGGCCCGATGAACACATCCCCCCAGATCACCCCGCTCAGCTGGCTCATGATTGCAATCCTCGGCCTCACATGGGGCGGCACCTTTATGGTGACCGAAGTGGCTCTTGCAGGGGGTATGCCCCCCTTCTGGCTGGCCGCGTCACGCGTTGGCATTGCAGCGGTGCTGATGACGACAATCTGGGCGATCATGGGCTTTCCGTTATTTTCAGCGAAAGTAGACAACACAGCACGCCGCAACATGATCATCATCGGCGGTCTCAGCTCTGCCATCCCGTTTTCCCTGCTCGCATGGGGCCAGCAATATGTCACATCAGGGTTTGCAGGTGTCTCCATGGCGGCGATTGCGCTCATCGTACTGCCACTCGCGCATTTCACCGTTCCGGGGGAGCGGATGACTCCACGCAAAACCGCAGGCTTTTTTGTCGGATTTGTCGGCGTGGTGATCCTCATCGGCGCACAGGCTTTCGAGACGACGGGCGCTGCCTTCGAGACACCGGGCCGCATCGCCTGTGTGCTTGCCGCCAGTTGCTATGCCATCGGCTCGATCATGTTGCGCCGTCTGCCTGCGGCCCATCCCATCGGCCTTGCCACGGTGCTGCTCCTGATAGGTGCCTGCATGTCCATCCCCGTGGCTTGGGCGGTTGAGGGACCGCCCCCCATGCCGTCGGTCGAAATTCTCGGCGTGCTGGCCTTCCTAGGCCTGATACCCACAGCAGGCGCAAACTTCCTGCGGGTGCTGGTCGTGCGCAGCGCAGGCCCCGTCTTCATGTCATTGGTCAACTATCAGGTCCCCGTCTGGTCCCTGGTCCTCGGGGCGCTGATCCTCAACGAAGCACTCCCCAAATCCCTTTTGCTGGCCATGTCACTGATCCTGCTTGGGGTAGGCCTCAGCCAATATGGCGCCCTGCGACGCCTCTTCACCCGCTAAGATCGCTTCCAGAGCGCACAACCAAAAAAGGCGCGCCCAAATATATCTTTTACAGGCAAAGCCTGTTCAATCAGATCAAGTCTTAACGGCATCCTGAACCGCGGCCACAACGGACTGCACAGCGCTCTCCATCAGCCCCGCATCCTCATGCTCTGCCATCACCCGCACAAGCGGCTCGGTACCGGACTTGCGGATGAGCAAACGCCCCCCGCCCGACAGATCGCTCTCGGCCTGTGCAATCGCGGCCTGCACATGGGCATCCTCCAAGGGCACCTGTCCTGCTTCAAAACGGACATTCTCCAACAGTTGCGGCACTGCCTCGAACTGATGCATCAGCTCAGAGGCGGGTTTGCCCGCACGGATCATCTCAGCCAGAAACTGCATACCCGCCATGAGGCCATCGCCAGTGGTCGCGTAATCGGTCATCACGATATGTCCCGACTGCTCCCCCCCAAGGTTGAAGCCACCCTCACGCATCCGCTCCACCACATAACGGTCACCGACATTTGTACGCTCCAGACGCACGCCACGATCACGCAGAAAATGCTCAAGCCCGAGATTACTCATCACTGTCGCCACCAGTGCGTCCCCCTTGAGCCGCTCTTCCGCTTTCCAGCGCGCAGCCATGAGCGCCATAAACTGGTCACCGTCCCCGATCTGCCCCTTCTCATCGAGCAAGATTACGCGGTCTGCATCACCGTCCAGACAAATCCCGACATCGGCCCCATGTGCGACAACAGTCTCTGCCGCGACTTGCGGATGGGTCGATCCGACATTGTCGTTGATGTTATGACCGTTGGGCGACACGCCCACAGGAATCACCGTTGCACCCAATTCCCAAAGGGTCATGGGGGCGACGTGGTGCGCCGCGCCGTTGGCGCAATCAATCACTACTTTCAATCCGTCCAGACGCATCTGCCGAGGGAAGCTGGATTTCACCCGCTCGATATAGCGAAAGCGGCTGTCGTCGATCCGCTTGGCGCGGCCAATCTCTGGCGCCACAGTCGGTTCAACACCCGCCTCGACCAGCACCTCTATCTCTGCCTCGACAGCATCTGACAGTTTGAACCCGTCCGGCCCGAAAAACTTGATACCGTTGTCTTGCGCAGGGTTATGGCTTGCCGAGATCATCACCCCCAGATCCGCCCGCATGGAGCGGGTGAGCAACCCCACTGCGGGGGTCGGCACAGGTCCCAACAACAGCACGTTCATGCCAGTGGAGGTCAGCCCTGCGGTCAGCGCATTCTCGAACATATAGCCAGACAGGCGCGTATCCTTGCCGATCACCACACGGTGGGCCGAGAATTCCCCCTCACGGCGGAAATAACGGCCCACAGCAGCGCCGATGCGCAGCGCCATCTCGGCAGTCATGGGGTGAATATTGGCTGTGCCCCGGACGCCATCTGTTCCAAAAAGTTTCGTCATATCACCATTCCCGCCCTGTTCGCGCGCCACAGTGCAATCGCCTGGGCTGTCTCGACCACATCATGTACCCGCACAATCTGCACCCCCTGCGCGATACCTGCAAGTGCTACCGCAAGGGAGCCCGCCGCGCGGTCTGTTGCCTGCGGTGCATTGCCGATGGTGCCGATAAACCGCTTGCGCGATGCGCCCAAAAGGATCGGAACGCCAAGACTGTGAAACAGGCTCAACCGCGCAAGAAGTGCCAGATTATGCTCAAGGGTTTTACCAAACCCGATCCCCGGATCGGCGATGATTCTCGTGCGTGCAATCCCCGCAACTCCCAGCGCGGCGATACGCGCCTCCAGAAAGTCATACACATCCAACACGACATCATCATATTGCGGATCAAGGTGCATTGTCGCGGGATCAACAGGTCCGTGCATCACACAAACGGGCACATCCGCTTGTGCCGCAACACCTGCAAGCTCTGGGTCATAGGTGAACCCCGACACGTCATTGATCAGGGTCGCCCCCGCTGCCAGTGCTGCGCGCGCCACCTCCGCCTTTCGCGTATCAATGGAGATCGTCCCACCAAAACCGGCTGCACGCAGCCCGGCAATGACGGGCACCACACGGGCAATCTCTTCGGCGACGGGCACCGTTTGCGCGCCGGGCCGCGTGCTCTCCCCGCCAATGTCGAGGATGTCTGCACCCGCCTGCGCCATCGCCAGACCGCTTGCAATCGCGTCAGTAGCCGCCACATGCAATCCGCCATCAGAAAAGCTGTCAGGCGTGGCGTTCAGAATGCCCATGATCTGCGGCGGCTGATCCAGCGCGGCACCCTGCGCACGCAGCGCAGTAAACTTGGCTGCCGGCATGTCAGCGGCAGCGATCACAACAGGCGCTTGGCCGCGTTGCAACACTTCCACTTGCGCAAACCACCCCTCCCCGAGTGGCACCGCCCCCTGCGGGCGCGCCACATCACACTGCACCATAGGGCGATAGTATTTCCGCGTCATGTCACAGGATCTTTGTCTCGGCCGATACGACACGAAGAGGCACCGAAGTATTGGCAGGACTATCATCCCCGATCACCAACATTTCACGCGCCTCGAATGTGGCGGCAAACCACGCGGCCAAAGCAATTGCATCGCGCGGCTGCGCCGAGGGCGTATCCACACTGTCGAGCACAATCTTGGACGGTGCCCAAACACAGGTCTGGCCATTCTTCATAGCCCAATCCAGCTCGGTCCGCGTCTCGACCACGACACAGCGGTCGTCCCGAGCGGCCAGTACCCATGCGTTCTGCTCGATCGCAAGCAGATCAATCCGCCGCTGCGCCATCTTGTGCGGCACCTGCGGGGCGGCCACATCCGAGGCCCCGACACACAGGACCAGCGGACTGCCTTGTGCATGCAACTGGTCAAGCCAGCCAGTCAGATGCGGCGACGCAATTGCTGCATTGCTCAGAAAGACCAACTCGGGCTTTGCACTCGCCTCGGGGGCCACTTCGGGCGGGGGCGCGCCATCACGCGCGCGCACAATCTCGACACCCAGCGCACCCGGACCGCGGTCCAGCTTTTCGATGCGCACAAAAACCCGCATCGCCTGCGGCTCCAGCAAGATACGCTCGGCCACACGGTCCGCCAAAGTCTCCAACAGCGCCAAACGCTCGACCGCCAGCGCACCCTGAATGGCCTCTGTGACACGGTCATAGGAAAGGATGCGGTCCACATCATCGTCAATCGGACCGCTCAGCGGCTGCACTTCGACTACAACATTGAAACAGATGCGCTGCGTGACCCCGCGCTCCGCCTGAAAGGCACCGATCTCGACCTCGACGGTGTGATCGCGCACAGAAATACGGTCCAGCGCTTCAGTGGTCGCAGTCGCTGCCGACCGCTCGGACGGGTGGGCAAAGGCAAGGCGGGTCTCGGAAGAAGATGACGACGACATGGGGCAGGCTCCGGCAATCGGTTTCACCCGCGTTTATACCGCCACAGGTCCTGCGTCGAGTGCGGCAAGCGCCCTAAATTGCATGCTTTGCGTCAGTTGCTGGCTGTGCGTGCGCCACGACTGTAGAACAGATGCACGCCGTAGCGGGCGGTGTTGGTAAACTTGCGTGACCAGCTGGGGCGCACTGCAGTTGTGTGATAGAAAGTGGCCCCGTTTGTGATGTCGGGGGATTTTCCGTCAATCGTGGCCCGCGCCACTTTTGCAACCCGCGCATAGGCTGCGGGTTCTGCCACGACCTCTGGCTTGCCATCGCAGGTATAGCTGAACTGGCAGCGGTGCTTTTTACCAGTTCCCTGATTGATCACACTACAGTATGTGTTGGGAAAGCGTTTCGACTTCACGCGGTTGCGGATCACTTCGGCCACGGCAAACTGACCTTTAATCGTCTCGCCACGCGCCTCGAAGTAAAGCGCCTCTGCCAGACATTGAAACTCTGACGACCCTTTGGCTTTGGGCTGTGCTGCCACCCAGGCGCGGGTAAATATCTCATCGGATAAAACACCACTACCCACCGAAGCCGAAGCAGGCACAACAATGGCAGGTGGCTTGGAGAGAACATTCAAGCGGTTCACAGGAACAGAAGACAGTCCGCGCTCTTCGATTTTGGCAAGGCTTTTGGCCATTGCATTGGCATCCGCCTCCGATGGCGCAACAAGCCCCGCCACAGCAACAATCGCAAGACTGCACATCAATTTCTTAGACCACATCGCCACTTCTCCGGCATCGTTATTCCGGTTACGGGCTAACCCGATTGCCAAAATCCGACAACAGAATTGACTCCCCATGGGCAAGCTCTTGCCGAATGTTGCAATGCAGCACTGGCAACCTATTGTTTTCGATCAGCAATCGCCAATTGCGCTGCGGCCAGTCGGGCAACTGGTACGCGAAAGGGAGAACAGGAAACATAGTCAAAGCCCGCTGCGCGACAGAAGGCTATCGATTCGGGGTTGCCGCCATGCTCACCGCAAACCGACAGTGTGATGCCCGGTTGCGCACTGCGCCCCCGTGCAGCACCCAGCATCAACAGCTCGCCTACACCGTCATGATCGAGGGTGTGGAACGGGTCCTCATCAAACACACCCTGTTGCACATAGTCCGACATAAACCGCCCCGCATCATCGCGCGACAGACCGTATGTCATCTGGGTCAGGTCATTGGTGCCGAAGCTGAGGAATTCGCATTGCGGCGCAATCTCGCCTGCGCGCAAACAGGCGCGCGGTGTCTCGACCATCACACCGAGGCGGTAGGTGAAATCAACGCCGCGCTCTTGCCGGACTGCATGGGCCACTGCATCAATCGCCGCTTTCACAATCTCGACCTCGCGTTGCGCCGATACCAGCGGGATCATGATTTCTGCCACCACGGCATCGCCATTTTCGCCGGCATCCACAATCGCCTCGAAAATCGCACGCGCCTGCATGTCATAGATTTCGGGCACCGTGATCCCGAGGCGCACACCGCGCAGGCCCAGCATCGGGTTATATTCGCGCAAGGCTTCGATCCTCCGCGTCACATCCGAGCGCGGCAGGTCCAACGCCTCGGCCAACTCACGCTGGCCACTGGCATCCATCGGCAGGAATTCATGCAAGGGCGGATCGAACAGGCGGATGCACACTGGCTGTCCCTGCATGATGCGGAACAGCTGGGTAAAGTCGTCGCGCTGCATCGGCAGCAACCGCTCCAGCACCGCACGTCGCCCATCCGAGGTATCGGCAAATATCATCTCCCGCATCACCGTGAGGCGGCCACTGTCGAAAAACATATGCTCGGTCCGGCACAGCCCGATACCCTCGGCGTTGAAATTCCGCGCCGTTTGGGCATCTTGCGGGGTGTCGGCATTGGCGCGCACCTTGATGTCCGAACATTCGGTCGCCCAGATCATAAGCTGTTGGAAATACTCGTCCAATGCCGCCTCGCGCAACACCGCAGCCCCCGCAAGGATCTGGCCCGTAGAGCCATCAACTGTCATCTCGTCGCCTGCGCGGAACACACGTCCGTCCTTGGCAGTGATCGTCTTGTCGCGCTGGTTAAAGATCATGCTCGACGCGCCCACGACACAAGGCAGGCCAATCCCGCGTCCGATCACGGCGGCATGGCTTGTGATCCCGCCCCGCTCTGTCAGGACCGCATTGGCCGCATGCATGCCGCGCACATCCTCGCTCGACGTCTCGCGACGCACCAGAATACAGGCCTCGCCCCGCGCGGCACTGGCCTGCGCTTCGGCACTGTCAAACACCAGCTTGCCTGTCGCAGCCCCCGGACTGGCGGCAATCCCCTTGCCCACAACATCACGGCGCACCGACGGATCAATCTGACGGTGCAGCAATTCTGTGAGCAGGCGCGGCTGCACCCGCATCAACGCTTCTTCGCGGCTGATGATCCCGTCTTGGGCTAATGTCCCCGCGATGCGCACCGCCGCACGCGACGATCGCGCCACCCGCACGCCGTCAAGAATATGCACCACGCCATCCTCAATGGCGAACTCGACCTGCATCTCTTCGCGCAAGCGTACCCGCATCAGACTTGCGTATTCCTTGAGGGTCTCGAACGCCTCGGGTAATTCTTCCTCAAGCGAACGGCCACGCGGATCACGCGTAAGGTAAAGCGCATCACTATCCCCCTCCAGCGCATCACGCCCCTGACTCTGTCTCAGATAGCGCCCCGTCACTTGGGGGGCACCGGTCTCGCTGCTCACCAGTTGCAAAACACCAGAGCCACACTGCCCTACCCCCAGACCAAATATCATCTGCTGCACCACAAGGCCCAGCCCCGCCTCCGCAGGGGCGCCCTTTGCCTCCCGCAACAGCCGCGCCGAGGTGCCGTTCCACGCCCGCGCCATCGAGCGCAAGACCGCCGCCAGCTGGATACGCCGTGATTGCGGGAACTTTTCCTCAGCCTCTTCCTCATAGGCGGCAATCGTCTCGTCCAGTGCGCCACGGCCCTCCCCTTCGATATGGTCAAACATATCAGGGTCAAGGCGGGCCACATTGATCGCATAAGACTGGATGAAACGGGTGTAGAGCGCGGCCGCCGCATCTTCGCCCATTGCCGTGCGGTAACTCTCAAACCGCGCATCGTTCATCCCGATATTGAGCACAGCCCCCGGTCCACCCCAATCAGGGTCCTGACTGGACGGGCGCACGCAGAGCAGCGCCTCGGTGTCGAACTGCTCCACGATCAGGCTCACATCGGGCAGCGCACCATTGGCAATCTTGCCGACCGTCTCGAACGACAAGGCCACCGTGCGCGGCACAGGCAGGTCCATACGCACAAGGCGTTGCAAACATTTCGCCCGCCCCCCGTGTGTGTTGGTATTCACAGGGGCCGATTGCGTGATGAGCGTGATATCAGGGTTATTCTGCACTGCGGCATCCTTTGATTTCAGATGCAGCATAGGCTCTTGGCGGCACAGGGCAAGCTTTTGCTGACACCCTGCACCGTAAGTTTTTTGTTACACCTTAACCGTTAACCTTTTTAGACGCAGTTTTAACCGTCGATCTTGGTAAGGTCCGCGGTGGAGGCGCAGAGCGTGCGAATACGGCCCAACAGGTTCAAACGGTTGCGGCGCACCACGTCATTATCCGTGTTGATCTGCACTGCCTCGAAAAACGCATCCAGCGTGGGGCGCAAGGACGCCAGCGCCGACATGGCAGTCGAGAAATCCTGTGCCTTCATCGCGGGTGCAATCACACTGTCCGCCTGATCGAGCGCGGCAAACAGCGCACGCTCCTCATCCGTCTCGGCGAATTTCACATCGCCACCGTGGGAATACTCAAGGTTCGTCCCCGCCTCGGCTTGGGACAGAATATTGTTCGCCCGCTTGAACGCCTGCAGCAGGTTCTCGCCATCATCGGTCTTGAGCGTATCCGAGAGCGCCCGCGCCCGCTTGACCAGAAGCGTCAGATCGTCATTGCCGTCCATCGCGATGCACGCGTCGATGATATCATGGCGGATGCCTTGGTCTTTGAGATAGACTTTGAGGCGGTCGTGAAGGAAGGAGAGGAGGTCGGTTGCGATTTCCAAGATAATAGAGGTTTTTGTCGGAAATCTCTTTTTGGCATCATCGATGTAGACAATTTTCTCATCTTCTTCAGCGAAAAACTTTTCAAAAAGAACCCTATCGTTTTCAAACGCTTCGAATTTCCCTGATAATGCCTTTGCTGTTTCATAGCCCGTAAGGACGAACGTGCCATCTTCTTGGCTTTTTGAAACGGCAGCTCCCCGCGATGCCGCATAGAAAAGCGCGGCTCCACCCAAATCCTTAAGCAAAAGTTGCAAAAGCCGCAGATTAATGTCATTTTCCACGACGGCTCGAATGTAACCCAAACCAGCCCTGCGCAGCGCAAACGGGTCTTTGCTCCCCGTAGGTTTCTCGTCAATCGCCCAAAAGCCTGTCAGCTTGTCGATCTTCTCGGCCAAAGCCACGGCAACAGACACAGGCGCAGTTGGCACATCATCTGACGGCCCCAGCGGCGCGTAATGCTCCTCGGCGGCGGCTGCCACCTTCTCGCTCATGCCAGCGGCCAGCGCATAGTAGCGACCCATCAGCCCTTGCAGCTCTGGAAATTCATAGACCATTTCCGAGGACAGATCAGCCTTGGCAATCTTCGCCGCCTGCTCCGCCGCATCCGCGTCCGCCCCAACCATCGGGGCCAGTTCACGCGCCAGCACGGCCATACGCTCAATCAACTCGGCCTGTGTGCCCAACTTATTGTGGAACGTCACATTCTTGAGGTTCTCGACCCAAGCGGCCATGCCCACGTCAGACTTGGCAATCCGCAAATCATTGTCCCAGAAGAATTTCGCATCCGCCAAACGCGCCGACAGAACCTTCTCGTTCCCCGCCAAAATCGTGGCACCATTGTCCGCAGTCGTCCGGTTGGCAACAGTCACAAACCGCTCAATGCGCCCCGTCTTGGGGTTGCTCACGGAAAAGAATTTCTGATGCTCTTTCATCGAGGTCTGCAAAACCTCCGGTGGCAGGTCGAGAAAGTCATCGCCAATCCGCCCAATCAGAACCACAGGCCATTCCACCAGCCCAGCCACTTCTGCCAATAGCCCTGCATCCTCGACAACTTCCATGCCACTGGCGAAGGCCATGTTGGTCGCGTCATGCCAGATCGCGTCGCGCCGCTCGGCGCTGTCCAGTACCACAAACGCACGCTTGAGCTTGGCCGCGTAATCGTCAAATCCGTTCACTGTAATCGCATCAGGTGCCAGAAAACGGTGACCGTAAGTCATGTTCCCCGAGACAATCCCGTCCACATCCAACGGCACAACTTCCGCGCCGTCCTCACGACTCAGAATGCACAGGATCGAATGCAGCGGACGCACCCATTTCAGCGTGCCATTGCCCCAGCGCATGGATTTGGGCCATGGGAAATTGCGGATCGTCTGCTCCAACACTTCGGCGATTATATCAGCGGCTGGACGGCTCTCTTTTACAATTTTGGCAAACAGGATCGCACCCTTGGGCGTGTCGCGCTCCTCCAGATCATCGCGGGTCAGACCTGCACCGCGCAAAAAGCCCTCAATCGCCTTCTCGGGCGCATCGGCCTTTGGGCCTTTACGCTCTTCCACCGTGCGTGGGTTGGCATCAAGTAAGCCCTCCACTGTCAGGCACAGGCGGCGCGGCGTGGCGAACGCCGCAGCGGAGACATAGGTCAGCCCCGCCTCCACCATGCCATCCGTCAGCAGCTTTTTCAGATCATCAGCGGCCCGCGCCTGCATGCGTGCGGGGATTTCTTCGGAGAATAGTTCAATCAGCAGATCAGCCACGGGAAGTCCTCGGGTTTGCCGCAAGCGGCGTTATTGGGTTGGTGCAATGCGCGACGGCAGGGGCGGACATTCCTCACCCACAATCGTGCCGTCATAGGCTTTGTCGCCGCAATCATTCAGCTCATGCCAGACATAGCCGCGCCCGTCATCAGTCACCGCCACAATGCGGTCCACGCCAAAGTGGATGTTCTTCTGGCTCAGAAACGTGAGCGCTGTGCCTGCCTCCAACTCCGCACCAAGGGCTGCCGCGTCAAAGCAGTCGAACCAGTTCGGCGCATTGCGCGGCTCAATGTCCTCCACCATCTGGAATGTCTCGGTCAGCAAAGCCAGGCTGTAGGGCGTGGTGAAACAGGCGCGGTAGCGAATGGGAGAGCTGTCCGCATCAATGGCCCGAAAATCTTCCATCGGGATCACTTCGCCCTCGCCACTGCCCAGCGGCATCAACATGATCCCCTCGGCAGGCGCATCCACCTCTTCGTAAAAGGCGTAGACCTGAAGGTAATAAAGCGCCGCACCAGCAAAAAGAGCAAAAGCCAAAATCACACCTCCCAGAATTTTTCCCATCATGCCACGTCCTCCGACCAGCCGCCCGCGCGGGTCTGCACAAAGGCATCCGCACACATCTTGGTCAGCGCGCGCACGCGCCCGATATAGGCCTGACGCTCAGTCACGGAAATAACGCCGCGCGCGTCCAGCAGGTTGAACATATGGCTCGCCTTGATCGCTTGGTCATAGGCGGGATGCGCCATGACGATACGTTTGCCCGTCTTGGGGTCCACGTGCACTTGCTCGATGATCGTCTTGCACTCGGCTTCGGCCTCTTCAAAGTGACGCAGCAGGACTTCGGTATTCGCGACGTCGAAGTTCCAGCGCGCGTATTCTTCTTCGGTCTGCTTGAAGATATCACCATAGCTGAGCGGGATCGGCGCGTCAGGATCGTTGAACGGCATGTCCATCACATGATCCACGCCCAGAATATACATCGCCAAACGCTCCAGCCCGTAGGTCAGCTCACCGGAAACAGGATGACAATCATGCCCGCCGACCTGCTGGAAATAGGTGAACCGGCTGACTTCCATACCATCACACCAGACTTCCCAGCCCAGACCCCACGCGCCCAGCGTCGGGCTCTCCCAGTCATCCTCGACAAAACGGATGTCGTGCAGGTTCATGTCCACACCAATCGCCTCCAGCGAGCCGAGGTAGAGCTCCTGCAAGTTGAGCGGGCTTGGTTTGATGAGCACTTGATACTGGTAATAATGCTGCAAACGGTTCGGGTTTTCGCCATAGCGCCCGTCGGTCGGGCGGCGCGAGGGCTGCACATAAGCCGCGGCCCATGGGTTCGTGCCAAGGCTGCGCAAAGTCGTCGCAGGGTGGAACGTACCCGCCCCCACTTCCATGTCATAGGGCTGCAAGATGGCGCAGCCATGGCGCGCCCAATAGGATTGCAGCCGCAGGATGATCTCTTGAAACGAACGGGGCGTGTCTGACATGCATTTGTCCTTTGCCATTTGGCGCTCTTACTAGGCCGCGCCGCCCCAAGGGTCAATCAGCGGCAGCACAGATGCGCCCAGAGGCCGCAAAGGGTTAAAATCTGGGCCAAACAGTCACTTCTTATATGGGAATCACCCCGAAATGCTGTTTATGTGCCGCAAAGTAATCTTTTGAGAGTTTATAAGCCGATGCTGCGCATCTTATCGATTTTTCTGACCGCCCTGACCTTTTGCGTCTCGACTGCCGCCTACGCGCAGTCCGATGATCCCGAAGAGGTCGTCTGGGTCCAGATCGAAACACAGCGATCGCTGGCCCGTGCCACAGACCGCGCGCGCGCCTATTCGACCCTCCTCGAAGATGTAAACGGGTTTGCCGTAGGCGGCGGTTGGTATGCTGTGGTCGTCGGTCCCTACCGCCGTGCCGATGCCGACACCGTGCTGCGCCAGTACCGCCGCGATGGTCTTGTCCCCCGCGACAGCTTCATCCAGCGCTCGAACCGCCTGCGCCAGCAATTCTGGCCCGTTGGTGCAAATGTTCTGGGCGAAGGGGCCGTTGACGCGCCCGATGGCACGATCCCGCCGCAGCAGCCCGATCAGGAACCACCCCAAACACAAGAACCCACAGCACAGGCGACCGAAGAAGCCCCCGTTGTTGCCGAAGTAACGCCCGAACCCGCACCCGAGCCAGAGCCGCAACCCGCAGACGAGACACACGCCGAGGCCCAGCGCATCGAACG
>CAWVWS010000028.1:0-25496 GCA_963933905.1 uncultured Sulfitobacter sp. | reverse complement strand
CTTATCGACCGAACATTACAGTCTTTCGACGGCAAGAAGCCCCAGAACCTTGGCGATTAAGTGTCATTTCTGGGGTATTATCGTTTTATTAATTCTGATCACTGCGCGACAGAGCGGCCCAAGCCCGAAAAATGGCGCCGTCACCTTCTCGATGTTCTGGCTGGCAAAGCACTAGACAAATCGCGTGCCTGATGATCGGCAGCGCGTACAAAGCAAATGGTTCTACCGCGCCATTAGGCCTCCAGTTCGGCATCCCAATAAAGGAAATCCATCCAGCTGTCGTGCAAATGACCGGGCGGGAATTTGCGGCCCATGTTGCGCAGTGCTTCGGGATCAGGCTGGCGCGGGGGTTTGCGCAGGGTGTATCCCGTCTGGTGCAATGCCTTGGACCCTTTGCGCAGATTGCACGGACTGCACGCAGCCACAACATTCTGCCAGCTTGTCACGCCCCCTGCGGCGCGTGGCACCACATGGTCAAACGTCAAATCCCCCTTGGCACCGCAGTACTGACAGCGGAATTCGTCGCGCAAAAATAAATTAAAGCGCGTGAAGGCCACGCGCTTTTGAGGTTTTACATAGTCTTTGAGCACAACCACCGAAGGGATGCGCAGTGTCGTGGTGGGCGAATGGACACAATCGTCATATTCCGCCACAATATCCACACGGTCGAGGTATTTGGCCTTTACCGCATCCTGCCATGACCAGAGCGACAGCGGATAGTAACTCAGCGGTCGGTAGTCAGCATTCAGCAACAGCGCGGGTCTGTCTTTGAGCGCCGCGGGGCTTCGGGTAAATTCGGTTCTGAAATTGCCGTCCATCTGCACGCCATCCTATCCCAATTTGGCACGACTATATCTCGTGGTTTCAGGCTGGCAAGCCTCACGTGAACACAAGATGTCGCAGGGAGCGCGGACGCTGGCGCGCGCTTACAAGTTCAGCTTGTCGCGCATAAAGGCAAGCGCCACAGACAGCCCATCAGGTGCGATGCCGTGGCCTGTGCCCTTCATGATATGGGCAAACACATCGGTCCAGCCTGCCTCTTGCAGCGCTTCTGCCGCCTCGGGCAAGGATTGGGGCGGCACCACATCGTCTTGGTCGCCGTGGATCAGCATAATCGGCGGGCGCGACACGGCCTCGTCCTTAAGGCTTTCGGGGTCGAGCAGACGGCCTGCGATGGCCACTACACCTGCCAACTCGTCCTCGCGGCGCGCGGCCACATGCAGGCTCATCATCGTCCCTTGCGAAAAGCCAAACAGCACGACCTGCTCGGGCAGCACATCCTCATCCACCATCAGCGCATCAAGGAAGGCATTGAGGTCTTGCACAGCCATCGCCATGCCCCGCGCGCTTTCTTCCTCACTTGAGTTGTCAATCCACGGGATCGGAAACCACTGGTAGCCGTTTGGCATCCCCGCCACGCTTTCGGGCGCATCGGGGGCCACAAACAGCGTATCGGGCAAATGCTCCCCCAGCGGAACGGCAAGGCCCAACAAATCCGCACCATTAGCGCCATAGCCATGCAAAAATACCACGACGGAGTGTGTCTCCCCCGAGAGTGGTTCGCGGCGTTCTGAGTTGAGGACTCGTGTCATGATATACCTTCCCGATTTTTCTGAATTCCGTAGTAAGTGAAGAGCAGACGCGCTGCAACTGCCCGCCATGGCGACCAGTCCTGCGCCAGCTGCTCAAGCTCTTTGGCGGTAGGCCGTGTCGGCAAATCCCACAGCATGCGCACCGCCTCTTGCAGCGCCAGATCGCCAGGGGCAAAGACGTCTACCCGCCCCAAATTGAACATGGCATAGACCTGCGCGGTCCAGACCCCGATGCCTGAAACGGCTGTGAGTGTGGCGATCACATCAGCATCAGAGGCATCGCGCAGCGCGTCATAGTCGATATCGGCCTCGGCCAGCGCACGGGCATATTTCATCTTGGGACGGCTCAGGCCAACTGCTTTGAGATCATCTTCGCAAGCGGTGCGCACCGCTTGCGCCGAGGTCAGGCCCCCCGCTTCCACCCTGCCCCATATGGCACGCGCGGAGGCGACCGAGACTTGCTGGCTCACGATCTTGTTCAGCAAGGCGTCAAACCCGTCGGGCGCAAGGCGCAACGGCAGCGGGCCTGTCAGCGCAAGAGCGCTGGCAAAGCGCGGCTCGGTCTTGCCCAGCCATGCCGCCCCTTCGGCCACATCGCTCTGCGTTGCAATCAAGCGCATCAAAGCCGCTCCACCCAGTCGAGTGCTGCGCCCACATCTGCCACCACCTGCAACCCCTCGGGTGCTGCAGGTCGGTCAATCAGGATAACATCAAGGTCAAGTGCAGCAGCAGCCTCCAGTTTCGGGCGGCTGGCCGTCCCACCAATATTGCGACAGACCAGAACATCGACGCCCAATTTGGCGAACAAAGCCTCTTCTTGCCGCGCATCAAAGGGGGGATCGCCAAACATCAGCTCGACAAAAGGGTAAGGCGCGGGGCGGTCATGCCTGCGGGTTTGGCGCAGCATCAGCACCACACCGCGAAACCCTGTGTAGTCAGGCAAACTGTCCCAACCCGTTGTGCAAAACACCCGCGCGCCCTGCGGGATTAGCCTGTTGGCTGTGGCAACATCTGGCACGGCTTGCCAGCGGCGGTGTCCAACGGTGCTCCACGCAGCGCGCTCAAGCCGCAAAATTGGCAGTTCCAACGCTGTTGCGGCAGCATTGGCCTGCGCAGTAACGCTGCGGTCAAATACGTGGCCTGCGTCAATTACGGCGGCAAACCCCGCTTGTGCCATTTCGACCTGCATCGCGTTTGTATCCTCGAACCTGCGCAGTTGTGGCACTTGTGGCAAGGGCGCAGGCCCGCGTGGCGGCTCTGACAACCAGACGGTATAGCGCATTTCGCGCGCGCTCAGCGCTTCGGCAATGGCCCGGGCCTCGGAACTGCCTGCAAGCAAAAGGATATGTTCATCACCACTCATACCCGCAGCATGAGCGTGGCGCGCGACAGGTGCAAGAGCATCCCGCAACTGTGCAGCGGGGGTTGCCCCCTCTCTTTCACGAGAGTAGCCATGTCGCAGAACAAAGGATGCGACGATGATTGACGACACCCGCGCCAAGCGCAATGTGATGGTGCTGGTTGCAGCACAGGCCTTCCTCGGGGCGCAGATGCCGATGATTTTCCTTGTGGGCGGTCTTGCGGGGCAATCACTGGCCTCCAACATTTGCTTTGCGACTTTGCCGATTTCGATGATCGTTTTGGGGTCCATGCTCTCGGCCACGCCTGTTTCGGCGATCATGCAACGCTTTGGACGGCGTGCCGGGTTCTTCCTTGGGGCCGCCGGTGGCGCAGCGGGCGCGTTGATCGCGGCTTATGGCCTTTATGTCTCCTCCTTTACCATCTTTCTTGCAGGCTCGTTCCTGACGGGGATTTATATGTCGGCCCAAGGCTTCTACCGCTTTGCCGCTGCCGATACGGCATCTGATGAATACCGCGCCAAGGCGATCTCTTATGTCATGGCGGGTGGCCTCGTCTCAGCCATTATCGGGCCGCAACTGGCCTCCGCCACTTCGCTCAGCCTGACCGCGATCCCCTTTGTGGGGACCTATGTGGCTGTTGCTGTGCTCAACATCGTAGGCTCGTTGCTGTTCTTCTTTATCGACATTCCCAAGCCGCCAATTCCTTCCGTCGATGCCCCTCATGGGCGCACGCGGCTAGAGCTTTTGCGCACACCCCGCATTGCTGTGGCGGTGATCTGTGCCATGGTATCTTACGCGCTGATGAACCTCGTGATGACCTCCACCCCGCTTGCCGTGGTAGGCTGCGGCATTGCAGGCGATACATCCGTGCCGCCCTTCTTTGCCGATATGTTTGCAGGCTCCGAGACTTCGGCGATGTTCAAAGTGATCGCGGGCTTTGTGGTCACGGGCCATGTACTGGCCATGTTCGCGCCCTCGTTCTTTACGGGCCACCTGATCAACCGCTTTGGTGTGGAAAAGATTGTGGGCCTCGGCATCGCCATTCTGGGACTGGCGGGTGTTGTCGCCCTGCAAGGGGTCGAGCTTGAGAACTTCTTTGTCGCGCTCATTTTGTTGGGCATCGGCTGGAACTTCGGCTTCATCGGTGCGACCACTATGCTTGCAGGCGCGCATGCCCCGCATGAGCGGGGACGCATGCAGGGTCTGAACGACCTGCTGGTGTTCGGCGGTGTGACCGTGGCCTCACTGGCCTCTGGCGGTTTGATGAACTGCTCTGGCGGTTCACCCGTCGATGGCTGGGCAGCGGTGAACTATGCGATGATCCCTTTTCTACTACTGGCAGGTGGCTCGCTCATCTGGCTGATGCTGCACGACAAGCGGACGGCACCAGCATCCTGAATGCTACCAGCGCCCCGTCGCAGCCCGTAGGGTAAAGCCGAGCCCTGTTTCGGGCAGCGCATCCTCGACTACTGCTTGTGGTGTTCTCTGCGCAGCCTGCAATGCAGGCTCCGCTGCGGTAGCAAGCAACAGCGCAGGGGTTGCAGCGCGCGCAACGGCCGCCCTACCCCCACGTGCATCCGCCAAGGCAGTCAGCCCTTCGCCCGCCAAGGCCGCAACACCATTAGGTGTTCCGTCAAGAAGCGGCACGCGCCCTGCCGCCTCTAGCGCGGGAATGGCCCGCAACCACGTGCCAATCCCCGCAGCAAAGCCTGCGCGGCGCACAGTGGCCTCCTCTGCCTTGCCCAAGAGCGATGCAGCAACCCACATCAAATGCCCCGCAGTCTGGTCGATATAGCGCGCGAGATCGGCGGCATCCTCGAACGGGTCGCGGTAGATGTCCCAACGCCGTGCAGCAACCAATTCATCCAGCACCTTTGCCTGCGCAGGCGACAAAACCTCGGCAAGTGGTGTTGCCACCTCATGACGGCGCAAAGATCCGCCTTCGGCAATCTCCTCCAGCACATCGCGCCACCATTGCAGGCGCATCTCAGCAATCATGCTCTCTTGGGTCACCCACGGCGCACGGCTCACCTCGACGTTGAACGCATAAAGCGCAAAGAGCGCACCACGCTGGGCCACAGGGGCCATCATCGCCGTGCGAAAGCGCAGCGGATCGCCCCGCTCTACAATGCCCGCACAAGCGTTGAGATCATCGGACCACGTCATAAGCGGGCCACAACGCTCAGCAGATAGCCGAATTCGGAGCGGTGCGCGCGCCAACAGGCGGCCTCTTCTTCCGCCTCGTCAAGCAAGTCGATCAAGGCAAGGTCAGCCGTATTACGCAGCATATCGCTCCACTTGGTAAGAGGCACGTAATAGGCCTCCCACGCTGCGTCGTTCAATCGGCGCTGTCCGATCACGCGGTAACCTGCGGCCTCAATTTGTGCCGTAATCCCTACCTCATCGGTCATTGTGGGATACTCTTTGGCCCACAGCGCCTTGGCGCGATCTGAACGTTCATCCGTAAACCAACAGGCTTCTGAAAAGGCAATCGCGCCCTGCGGCAGCAGCGACTTGCGCCACGCCCGCAACGCCGCCTCCACGCCCATGAAATAGACCGCCCCCGCGCACCAGATGAGATCATAGCGGTTTGCGATCACTTTCATATCCGCCTTTAATACCGTCACACGGGGATCATCGCCCCGCGCATTGCGGGCCGCCTCCACAAAATGAGGAGTTTTATCAAGGGCTGTTACATGGCCTTCGGGGGCCGCCTCAAGCAATGCTGCGATGTCACCGCCCGGGCCACATGCCACATCGGCAATCCGCGCCCTTGGCGACAACCCGACCAAGGCGGCAGCCCACGCCACATCCTCTGGCGCGCCAGGTCCTTCGCGGGGTAAATCGCGGTGGAGCTTAAAAAACGCTTCCATGTTGACATCAGAACTCATCAAGGAAGCCTTTCATAATCCCCAGCGTGCGGGGGTCGTTGACGAGATCGAGATGGTTGGCCCCGAGGATCATATCATACCGCCCTTTGTCCGTCACAGCACCCATCGTCGGTGCGAACTGTGATGACACAGACGCCTCATCCGCGCTCCCTGCGAGCAGAACGAAACGCGGCAAGGCCGCGACATCCTCAAGGTAGCTGCCACGCGGTGCAAACGATGTATTCAAGCGGTAAGAATATGAAGTTGTGGCCGTATCCCCCAGTGGCCCTTCCAACACTGCCTTTGGCATATTGAACTGGACAATTGGCAAATGGTTGAGCGCTTTGATCTGAAAGGCATTCAGGATGCTCAACCCGATAATCCGCCGCAGCAGAACAGAATTCCAGCCGCCTGCGTTCTTGCGCATGGTGGGTGCATTGTGATGCAGAAAGGGCGCCAAAAGCATTGCGCCATCCAGCAGATCACCATGTTCCCCACCCGCAAAGCGTACAACAAGACCACCACCAGAGCTGTGACCCGCCATGATCACAGGCTGATCGGGCTTGCCGATAGCTTTGATGAGATCAGCCAAATCATCCTCGAACTGGCCAATGTAGTCGATGTCTCCGCGACGCCCCGGCGCTGTGCCATGACCGCGCAAATCAGAAACAATAACATCAGCATTCCCCGCCAAGCTGCTGGCAAGGCTGTCAAATTGCAGACCGTGCCAAGCGGAACCATGCAAAATCACCAAGAGTGGTACGTTGTCCGCACCGCCGTATGTGCGTACCTTCAAGTCATAGCCGTCGCGCATTGGAACACTCTGCAAAGGTGCTGCGTCCGCGCGACCTGCGTCCAGTTGATTGCTGAAATCAAGACCGCCCTTGCCACTCATCTCTTTTGGCCGCTGCGTGAATACGAGAACGGTGGCTACGACCAGCGTAATCACAATTGAAAGCACAACTGGCTTCAGAATTTTGAAAATCATCTCGCTATGCCTTATCCCGAATGAGCTTCCATCTGATCGCATCAAGCAACGCTTCGAACGACGCATCAACTATGTTTGCAGAAACACCCACAGTAGACCAGCGGCGGCCCTGCCCGTCCTGACTGTCGATGATGACGCGGGTGACGGCCTCTGTGCCGCCTTGGGTAATGCGCACTTTGAAGTCGACCAGCCGCCAGTCCTCCAACAGAGCTGAGTATTGGCCAAGGTCTTTGACCAGCGCTTTGCTCAGCGCATTTACGGGACCACGGTCACTGCCTGTCTCGTCCATGCTTTCGGAGACGGATAAACGCTTTTCATCGTCCACTTTTACGACAACAACAGCCTCGGAGAGGCTCACCATTTGGTCGTATTTGTTTTTGCGCCGCTCGACGGTGACGCGGTAGCGCTTCACTTCGAACAGGTTCGGCATTTGGCCCAGCACTTTGCGCGCCAGCAACTCAAAGCTCGCTTGCGCTGTGTCATAGCTATAGCCTTCAGCCTCGCGCGCCTTCACCTCGTCGAGGATAATGCCCAGCGCGGGATCCCCTTTTTCAACCGCCAGCCCCGCCTCGGCCAGACGGCGGCGCAAATTGGACTGGCCTGCCTGATTGGACATGGGAACGATGCGCGAATTGCCGACGACACTGGGGTCAATATGTTCGTATGTCGAGGGGTCTTTGAGGATCGCTGATGCGTGCAGCCCCGCCTTATGCGCGAAGGCGCTTGAGCCGACAAACCCCGCCTGCCGCAAAGGCACACGGTTGAGAATTTCATCAAGCATCCGCGACGTGCGGGTAAGGTTCTGGAGCGCTGTATCGCTCACGCCCGTCTCGTAGAGGCTGGCATAGGGTTCTTTGAGCTTGAGGATCGGTATGATCGCAGTGAGGTTTGCATTGCCACAGCGCTCCCCCAGTCCGTTCAGCGTCCCTTGGATCTGCCGCGCCCCTGCGTCCACAGCAGCCAGCGTACAAGCCACAGCATTTTCGGTATCGTCATGGGTGTGGATGCCGAGGCGTTCCCCTTCAATGCCAGATGCAATCACTTCAGCCGTGATTCGCCCGATCTCCGCAGGCAGCGTGCCGCCATTGGTATCGCACAGCACGATCCACCGCGCACCTGCATCATAGGCGGCGCGGATCGCTTCCAGCGCATAGGCAGGATTGGATTTATACCCGTCAAAGAAATGCTCCGCATCAAAAAGCGCCTCGCGCCCCTGCGCCAAGATGTGGGCAATGGATTTGGCGATGTTCTCGGTGTTCTCGGGGAGTGTAATGCCCAGCGCAGTGGTGACGTGGAATTCATGCGTCTTGCCGACCAGACAGATGCTCTGCGTGTTGGCGTTCATCACAGCGGCCAGCACATCATCGTTTTCCGCCGACATGCCGTTGCGTTTGGTCATGCCAAAGGCGGTCATGGTCGCGCGGGTCTTGGGGGCCTCATCAAAGAAGGCGCTGTCGGTCGGGTTCGCCCCTGGCCAGCCGCCCTCGATATAATCAACGCCCAGCGCGTCGAGGGATTTGGCAATGATCTGCTTCTCCTCCGTGGAGAATTGCACACCTTGGGTTTGCTGGCCGTCACGGAGAGTTGTGTCGTAGAGAGAGAGGCGGGTTTTCATGCTGCGGCCTCGTTCTTCACTTTCTTAAGTTCGTGCAGTTGGCACGAACAGCGCCAGTACGCCCCCACAGGGTGGCGCTTCTCGCCCCCCCTCGGACTGGCACTGTTCTGTGTTGTTGAGCGCGTCATTTGAGGGTCTCTAATTTGGTCGGCTCAAAGTTGCTATTGGGCGAAAGGCTGACGCCCTTTTTGCTCATCTGAACCTTCACGCCAGCCTCACTCAAAGACGCTTTAAGTATATCAAGTTTTGTGAAGTCTTTTGTTTCTAAAGCCTCCGTCCGAAGTAACTCAAACTTATCGGCAACTTTATTAAGGGTGTCCGGTAAGTCTGTGGCAACATCCCCCCAGGTATTGGTAGTTGTTTGACTGACTATTGAATCCTCCGATACATCGCCAGCAGAGGAAACGTATTCGAAAGAGTGAAACTTACGTACCAATTCGTCAGGGTCAAATCCCAACAAAATGAGTGAAGATGCCAATCTATGAACATCAAGTTTCTTCAAATATCCATTAAGGAGTGTAAGTGCGAGCGACGTGTTCAAGTCACCTCCGAGAGCATCAACAAATTCCTCTGGTGGATTTACTCTCCCCCCCCCAACAGTCGCCCGCCCAAAATTAAAATTTACGTCAGACAATAGCTCTGCCATTTTCCGCAGCGTCTTCTCAGCCTCTCTCCGCTTCTTCTCCGTCCAGTCCATTGGCTTGCGGTAATGCGTCGAGAGCATCACAAAGCGGATCACTTCTCCCGGTACACCTTGGTCCAGTAGGTCGCGCACGGTGAAGAAGTTGCCAAGCGATTTGGACATCTTCTTACCTTCTACCTGCAACATCTCGTTGTGCATCCAGACATTGGCCATGGCGTCGGTGTCATTGGCACAGCAGCTTTGCGCGATCTCGTTCTCATGGTGGGGGAACATCAGGTCATTGCCGCCGCCGTGGATGTCGAAATGATCGCCCAATAATTCCTTCGCCATGGCAGAGCATTCGATATGCCAGCCGGGGCGCCCTTTGCCCCATGGGCTTTCCCATCCGGGTAGATCATCAGGCGACGGCTTCCACATCACAAAGTCCATCGGGTTACGCTTGTACGGCGCAACCTCAACCCGTGCGCCTGCGATCATATCGTCAACGCTGCGGCCCGACAGACTGCCGTAGTGCTCTTTCCAGCTGTCTACGGCAAACAGTACATGGCCTTCCGCCTCATAGGCGTGTTCCTTGGCGATCAAACCCTCGATCATGGCGATCATCTGGGCAATGTATTCGGTCGCGCGCGGCTCATGGTCTGGGCGTCGCGCGCCCAGCGCGTCCATGTCAGCGTGATACCAGTCGATTGTCTTGTTCGAGCGCTCGTGGATCAACTCTTCCAGCGTGCCCTCGGCCCCTGCCGCTTTGCGCTTTTGCGCCGTCTCGTTGATGCGGTCATCCACATCAGTGAAGTTGCGCACATAGGTAACGCTCTGCTCCCCGTACACATGGCGCAGCAAACGGTTCAGCACATCGAATACCAGCACAGGACGCGCATTCCCTAGATGGGCGCGGTCATAGACTGTTGGACCACAGAGATACATGCGCACGTTCTTGGGGTCGATCGGCACGAAGTCTTCGCGCTTGCGGGTCTTGGTGTTGTGCAGTTTTATCGTCGTCATGTCATATGTCCTAATCAGGCGCGGGGATGCGCGGGACATGGCACAGTTTCAGGGGAAATAAAACAACGTGATCAAGGCCCGCGAGAGGTATCTCAGCAGGTAATTGTACAGCTAGTAATGATCATTCGTGTTGTCATGGGCAATGCGTAGCGCACGAACGGCGCAGCGGTCAAGGCTGCCCCGCCAGAATGATTGACAATCGCGCGTCCCTCTGCGCCCCTGCACGGGATATTTACGGGAGGGACACTCATGCAGGCTTCACATCGGATCAGCACATTACTCAGCGGCGGCTCTGACGGTTGGGAGGTGTTCAACCGCGCCCGCGAGATGATCGCAGGCGGCACGCCCGTAACCGAGCTTACCATTGGCGAGCATGACATCCGCACCGCCGCCCCCATTCTGCAAGACATGCACCGCGCAGCCATGGGCGGGCATACGGGCTATGCTTCTATCCCCGGCATCCTTGCCCTGCGCGATGCAATTGCGGAGCGGGTGACGGCGCGAACTGGTGTCCCTACCACCCGTGCTAATGTGATGATCACTCCAGGCGGGCAGTCGGCACTCTTCGCCTCCCACACGGCGGTGATCGACCCCGGTGATACCGCGCTTTATATTGATCCCTATTATGCCACCTACCCCGGCACACTGCGCGGTGTCTCGGCCAGGCCTGTGGCGATCAAGGCTCATGCCGCTGATGCGTTCCAACCTCGTGCCGAGGATATTGCCGCCCATGCCGCAGGTGCCAAGTCCCTGATGATCAACTCTCCCAATAACCCTACGGGCGTTGTCTATAGCCGCGATACGCTGGAAGGCATCGCAAAGGTATGTATTGACCATGACCTCTGGCTTATCTCTGACGAAGTTTATGACACGCAAATCTGGGAGGGCACGCATATCTCTCCGCGTAGTCTTGAGGGTATGGCCGAACGCACACTGGTTGTAGGCTCCATGTCAAAGAGCCATGCCATGACAGGCTCGCGCATCGGCTGGATCGTGGGGCCTGAACATATCGTGGAGCATCTTATCGATCTTGCCACCCATACCACCTACGGCGTTGCCGGTTTCATTCAGGAGGCGGCGCTGTTTGCGCTGGAGCAAGGGGAGGCGTTTGAAGCGCAGATCGCAGAGCCATTCCGCCGCCGCCGTGCGCTGGCCTATGATATCCTTGCCGCCCAAAATGTTGTCGGCGTCGTGCCCAATGCGGGGGCGATGTATATGATGCTGGATGTGACCGCGACGGGGCTCAGCGGTGAAGGTTTTGCCAACGCCCTACTGGATGCGCACCAAATCGCCATGATGCCGGGGGAAAGCTTTGGCACAGCAGCGGCAGGGCATATCCGCGTGGCGATGACAGTGGATGATGCGGCATTCGAGGCGGCACTTAAAACGCTGTGTAATTTCGCACAAACCATAGCCACCAAGAAATGATTAAAAAGGCGCGCCCGTTACAGGCGCGCCCTTCCCTATCAGCTTAGAAACGGAATGAGCCGCGCAAGTTGAACGTGGTCGCATCTGCATCCACGCCTGTACCGCCGATGTCGTCAAAGCGGTGCTCGAGCAGCTCACCGCCTACTGTAAAGCGGTCGGTCACCTGATAGGCCATGCCCACGCCGAAAAACTCGCCCGTGTCATCGCCAATGCTGGTTTGCAGCTTCGCCGCACCAGCAGTCGCATAGATCAGCGTACGCCCGAGGTCATAGCCGCCGCGCAGCTTCAGCCGCGTCACGCTGTCGGTATTGGCAGCACCGTTGAGATCAATATCGGCCTTGTCATACTCAAGCTCGCCACCAATCACATAGCGGCCAAAGTCATAGTCATAGCCCACGTGGAAACCATAAGTGGTATCGTCGCCATCAGCGGTACCCGTGCCATCCACATCGCCGTAACCGAGGTTCAAACCACCATAAGCACCGGTCCAATCCCCACCCACAAAAGCAGGCTCGAATACGGGTGCAGGCACAGTTTCGAAAATCGGTTCTTCCAAAGAGCCGGCGAAAGCGGTTCCCGCCAGCAGCGATGTGAAGAGCAAAGTGGCAGCGCCGAATTTATAAATCGTTTTCATGTTGTTTCCCTTCAGAAGTGTTCAACAAAAACAGGCAGTTTTCTTACCTATCACCACTCAAACACCTGCTTTATCCGATTGGTTCCAAAGATGGCGTTGCCTGCCCGTGCTACGCGCGAAACATTGCCACAATGCGCTAAAAACGGCAGGTTATTGCTGATCTGAGGGTTAGAACAGGTCGGAAACAGGACAGATTTGGTCGCGATTTATTTTCACTCTCGGTAGAAAGGGAGCGTCCATATGCAGCATCTGTCATGCAAAGCGATATTGGTCAGCCGCACCATCGGCGCGGACCGTGGACGCGCGGCGAGAGGGGCACCATGGGGCCGGTCTCTCGCCCATTGCTCTCCCTCCCGCTGAAAGACACCTCATGAACCAACAAATCACTTCCCGCTCAGGTGGCCGTGCTGCACGCCGTGCTGCCCGTTCTGCCGCTCTTCCCAACAATCTGCGCCCTGTGCGCGCAGGACTTGAAGGGGGCCAGTACAAACCGTTATCCGAAACGGATGTCCTAAAAATCCATCACGCCGCACTCGACGCGCTGGAAACCATCGGCCTTGCGGATGCCCCTGCCTCTGGCGTGGCCTACCTCACAGGCGCTGGTGCGCTCTTGGGCGATGACGGCCGTATCCGTTTTCCGCGCGCATTGGTCGAGGATGCACTGGCAAAGGCAAACCGCTCCATCACGCTGATGAGCCGCGATGGCCTCAACGACCTCAACCTTTCTGGTACGCGCGTGCATTACGGCACTGCGGGGGCTGCTGTGCATCTGGTGGATGTGGACGGCAAACACTACCGCGACTGCGGCGTTCAAGACCTGCATGACGCTGCCAAAATCGTGAATACCCTCGACAATGTGCATTTTTGCCAGCGTCCGATGGTGTGCCGCGACATTCCCGACAATATGGAGATGGATTACAACTCCATCTTTGCCTGTGTGGCAGGCACAACCAAACATGTGGGCACATCCTTTACCGATCCTGCCTTTGTCGCCCCTGCCATGGAGATGCTCCATATGATTGCAGGCGGTGAGGACAAATGGCGCGAGCGGCCGTTTGTCTCCAATTCCAACTGCTTTGTCGTCCCGCCGATGAAATTCGCGACTGAGTCGTGTTTGGTCATGGAGGAATGCATCAAACACGGCATGCCCGTTCTGCTACTCTCTGCGGGTATGGCGGGTGCGACGGCCCCCTCCACTGTGGCTGGTGCCATTGTGCAGGCGGTTGCCGAATGTCTGGCGGGTCTGGTCTATGTCAACGCTGTAAAACCGGGACATCCTGCGATCTTTGGCACTTGGCCCTTCGGTCTGGACCTGCGCACAGGGGCGATGACTGGCGGATCGGGGGAGCAGGCGCTTCTGACGTCAGGCTGCGCCCAAATGCATAACTTCTACGATCTTCCAGGCGGTGCTGCGGCGGGTATTGCGGATAGCAAACTGCCTGACATGCAGGCAGGTTGGGAAACCATGTGCTCCAACGTGATGGCGGGGCTGTCGGGCTGCAATATGATCTATGAGGCGGCGGGCATGCATGCCTCCCTGCTGGGGTTCTGTCACGAGAGCCTAATTCTGGGCGATGATGTTATTGGTCAGGCCTTGCGCTGTGTGCGCGGGATTGAAGTGAATGATGAAACCCTCGCCCTCGACCAGATTGCTGAAGTTTGCATGGGCGGTCCGGGTCATTACCTTGGCACCGCAGGCACATTGGGCCGCATGCAAAGCGATCACTGTTATCCTACCTATGGCAACCGCATGTCGCCCAAGGAATGGGTCGAGAAGGAAAAGCCCGACCTGATCACCACAGCAACACAGCGCAAAGAAGCGATTCTGAGCGCGCCTTCCGCTGCCGCCCTCGATCCCGCAATTGACCGCGCTGTTCGGGAAAAGTTCAATATCCACCTGAAGGCCTGAACCCTTGCCCTAAATACATCAGAGGCCCGGACCCTGGGGGGTTTCCGGACCTCTGACCTTCTGCACTTCCTGCTGCCACAGTAGTGCAGACCCCCTAAGCGGGGATGGGTGTGACGCTTAGCTTGCGGGCATCAGGCCTGCTTCCTGCGCTGCTGTGACTTCGGCATCTTCAAGAACGCCGTCGCCGTTAAGGTCCGCAGTCACAAAAGCTTCCTCGGTCATGTCAGGATATACCGCCTGTACCTCGGCAATGCTCAGCACGCCGTCCTCGTTGGTGTCGGCCTGAACTGCACTTTGCCCCATGGCAAAAGCGGGCATGCAAAGGGCTGTTGCGGCGATTGCGGCGAATGTCTTTGTACGTGTCATATGGTGTCTCCATTTTTTGTTGTCGTGACAGAGCCCCGTTTCGGTGCTCTCACAAAGGTAGAGGCCGCAAATGCCCTTTGCGTCCCGCCTATGCTCACAGGCGCGGTGAGCCGCCGATAGAGGCCCCCTCCATGCGCGTCCTGCCGCCGAAAAAGGCCATTTCAAGGGGATCGGCGGAATACCCCCTCTGGTTGAAGCCAAAAAACACGTCATGCTCAGGGAAAACAAGAATAGGCAGGACAGTGATATGACGATTATGGATGATGCCACCGACCTTACCGCCCTCGCACTCCGCTTGCGGCGCCGTGCTCGGCGGTTGGGTGCACAGGCCAGCGATGCAGAGGACATGGCACAGGAAACCCTGCTGCGCCTGATGCAGCGGATGGCACGTCAGGATGTAGAGGCACCCGAACACTACGCCATGACCATTTTGCAAAACCTGATCCGCGCAGGCTGGCGCGCGCGGATTGAAATGGCAGAGCTTACGGAAGACAGCGCATGCACCCTGCCCGTGGGCGACAGTCGCCTCGCTGTGGCTGACCTGCGTGCCGCTATTGAGGTCCTGCCGCCGGAACAGGCGCAAGTGATGGCGCTGGTGTTGCAGGGAGAGTTCAGCCCCCAAGCGATAGCCGCACAGTTGGGCCTGCCTGTGGGCACTGTGATGTCCCGCCTCGCGCGGGCGCGGGCCAAGCTGCGGGTGCAGATCGGGTTGGAGGCTGGAACGCCTGTGGCCGAACTGCTTTAGACGTAGTTGAGCACAAGTGCCGTGAGAACAAGATAGCGTGCGCCCTTGGCCAATGTGACGAGGATCACAAACGGCACAAGTGGCTCACGCATGACCCCAGCGGCCACCGTCAGCGGATCACCGATGATGGGCAGCCAACTGCCCAGCAGCGACCAGTGCCCGTAGCGGTGATACCAGCCTTGGGCGCGCAACAACTGTGCCTCTTTGATCGGGAACCAGCTGCGGTCCTTGAAGCGACGCAGATAGCGCCCCAGCACCCAATTGAGGACAGAGCCAAGAACATTGCCGACAGTCGCAACCACCAGCAGCGCAATAACCGAATGATTACCCGCCAAGAGTAAGCCACCCAAGACGGCCTCCGACTGCGCGGGCAGAATAGTCGCTGCCACAAGAGCAGACAGGAAAAGAAAAATATATCCAATCATTTACTGCCCAATACTCATGCGTTGCTTCAATAAAAAGGGGGAGCGCGAACGCTCCCCACTTAGTCTCGCCGCATAGGCTCAGTTTATTAACCGCTCGTTTTATTTTATGCCTGCGGCCTATGCGTCGTCAGGGGGCGAGCGCACCCGCCCCGTGTGACGCGCCCCGGCAAAGCCGGGGCTGCGAAGTGGGTGGCAGCGTATCACAAAGCGATGCGCGAGAGCCCACCCCGTATCAAGTTGAGCGCAAGGCAATTGTTCTTTTGGGAACGATGTGAGCCTTTCGCATCCAAACTTACAACGTCAAATTACAAGCCTGTATTCGAAAAAATGGGACGCCGAAGCGCCCCACCCTAATTCTATCAGCTACAGCCCGATGTCCCGCCGCAGGTGTTGCACTTCATGCAAGTCCCGTTGCGTACCAGCGTATAGTTGCCGCACTCGCCGCAGGCCTCACCCTCATAGCCCTGCATCTTTGCCTTGACCCGTGCATCCATTGGCACGGCACCTGACGAAATCGATGTGGTACTCTTAACAGCTGTGACCACGCTGCCGTCCCCTTGAGGCATCATGGACGTCAGTGCATCCATCGCAGCGGACTGCCCACCTTGCAGCATTGTCAGGTTCTGCGGCACACGGTTGCGCAGATAGCCTTGTGATGTGATCTGCTTGAGCACTTCGAGCGACTTGGAAGCAGCTGATTCAGACACCTCAGACACGTTCGCCACGCCTTCCTCATCACCACGTCCCAGTGTGTCAAATGTAGCGCCTTCAGGCTGTACATGCGCCAGATCAGTGCGGTCGAGATAGCTTACCGCCAACTCGCGGAAGATATAATCGAGGATCGAGGTCGCCTGTTTGATGCTGTCGTTGCCCTGCACCATGCCCGCAGGCTCGAACTTGGTGAAGGTGAAGGCATCGACGAATTCCTCAAGAGGCACGCCGTATTGAAGACCAACTGAGACCGCGATGGCAAAGTTGTTCATCATGGCACGGAAGCCTGCACCCTCTTTGTGCATATCGATGAAGATCTCACCAAGGGAGCCATCCGTATACTCACCCGTGCGCAGGTACACTTTGTGCCCGCCCACGTTGGCCTTTTGGGTATAACCCTTGCGGCGCTGTGGCATCTTTTCGCGGTGCGATTTCACGATCTCTTTGACGATTACCTTTTCGACAATCTTTTCGGCCAGCACGATGGCTTTTTCGTGGGCTGTTCCACTTTCAAGGATTTCCGCCGCATCGTCATCATCCTCGACCAGCGAGGCTGCGAGTGGCTGGCTCAGTTTGGAGCCGTCACGGTAAAGTGCGTTTGCTTTGACACCCAAGGACCAGCTCAGCTCATATGCTTTCTGGCAATCCTCGATGGTCGCGTCATTCGGCATGTTGATCGTCTTGGAGATCGCACCCGAGATGAACGACTGTGCGGCGGCCATCATGTAGATGTGGCTGTTGACCGAGAGGTATCGCTTGCCCGTTTTGCCGCAAGGGTTGGCGCAATCGAAGATGCCGTAGTGCTCTTCTTTGAGGTGCGGTGCACCCTCCAGCGTCATGGTGCCGCAAACGTGGTTGTTGGCTGCCTCAATGTCCGCCTTGGAAAAGCCGAGGGATTTCAACAGGTCAAACGTCGGATCGTTCAACTTGTCCGCTGGAATACCAAGGACGCGTGTGCAGAACTCCGCGCCCAGCGTCCATTGGTTAAAGACAAAGCGGATGTCGAAGGCTGCTTCCAGCGCACCGTCCACTTTAGCAAGCTCTGCAGGGCCAAAGCCATGGCCGATAAGCGACGTGTGGTTGATGCCCGGTGCATTGCCGATGGTGCCGTGACCAACAGCATAGCCGATTATCTCTTCAATCTGCGCTGTGCCATAGCCCAGCTTCGTCAGGGCCGCAGGAACCGACTGGTTGATGATCTTGAAGTAGCCACCACCTGCCAGCTTTTTGAACTTCACCAGAGCAAAGTCAGGCTCGATCCCTGTGGTGTCACAATCCATGACAAGACCGATGGTGCCTGTTGGCGCAATCACAGAGGTCTGTGCGTTACGGTAGCCGTACTTTTCACCCAAGGCCAGCGCCTCGTCCCATGTGGACATGGCAACATCGACCAGACCCGCCTGCGGGCAGTTTGCGTGATCGAGTGGCACAGGTTTTACCGCCAGCTTGTCGTATCCCGTCTTCTCGCCGTAGGCCGCGTTGCGGTGGTTGCGAATGACGCGCAGCATGTGCTTGGAGTTCTTCGTGTAGCCCGGGAATGCCCCCAGCTCGCCCGCCATCTCGGCAGAGGTTGCATAGGCAACGCCTGTCATGATCGCAGTCAGCGCACCACACAGCGCGCGGCCCTCGTCACTGTCATAGCCAAAGCCCATGTTCATCAGCAAACCGCCGATGTTTGCATAGCCAAGACCAAGCGTGCGGAAGTCATAGGAACGCTGTGCAATCTCTTTCGATGGGAACTGTGCCATCATCACGGAGATTTCGAGCGTAACAGTCCAGAGGCGCGAGGCGTGCATGTAGTCTTCGACCTGAAACTCGCCGTCCTTAAGAAAGGTCAGCAGGTTCATGGAGGCAAGGTTGCAGGCCGTATCGTCAAGGAACATGTATTCGGAGCAAGGGTTGGATCCGCGAATGGCGCCGTCCTCGGGGCATGTGTGCCAGTCGTTAACAGTATCATGGTACTGGATGCCCGGATCGGCACAGGCCCATGCGGCATGGCCCACTTGGTCCCAGAGGTCCCGTGCGCGGATTGTTTTGGAGACTTCGCCCGTTACGCGGTCTGTCAGGTCCCAATCGCCGTCTGCGTCCACTGCCTTCAAGAAGGCATCGGTCACGCGGATGGAGTTGTTGGAGTTCTGGCCAGAGACGGAGTTGTACGCCTCGCTGTCCCAATCCGTATCGTAGGTCGGGAATTCAATCGACGTGTGACCCTGCTTTGCATAGTCCAACACGCGCTTGACGTATGTCTCTGGTATCATGGACTTTTTCGCAGCTCGGATTGCATCCTTGAGCTGCTCGTTCTTGGCGGGATCATAGGCATCCGCCTCCAGACCGTCCCAACCAGAAATGGCTTTGAAGATCAGGTTCAGCTTTTGCTCGTGCATTTTGGAGCCTGCTACGATGCTGGCAACCTTCTGCTCTTCGAGCACTTTCCAGTTGATGAATTCTTCGATATCGGGGTGATCCGCATCGACAATGACCATCTTGGCCGCGCGGCGCGTGGTGCCGCCAGATTTGATCGCGCCCGCAGCGCGGTCACCGATTTTCAGGAAACCCATCAGGCCGGAGGATTTACCACCACCCGACAGCTTCTCCCCTGCGCCGCGAAGGCTGGAGAAGTTAGTGCCTGTACCTGAGCCATATTTGAACAGACGAGCTTCACGCACCCAGAGGTCCATGATGCCACCATCGCCTACCAGATCGTCAGCGACGGACTGGATGAAACATGCATGCGGCTGTGGGTGCTCGTAGGAAGATGTGGAACGGGTCAGCTTGCCCGACTTGTGGTCCACGTAGTAGTGGCCCTGTGCAGGACCGTCGATGCCGTAAGCCCAGTGCAGGCCTGTGTTGAACCACTGTGGGGAGTTCGGTGCAGCGCGCTGGGAGGCCAGCATGTGGCGCATCTCGTCATAGTATGTGCGCGCATCTTCTTCGGTGGTGAAATAGCCACCCTTCCAGCCCCAGTACGCCCATGCGCCTGCCAGACGGTCGAACACTTGCTTGGAGGACGTCTCCCCGCCCATCTCGGTGCCTTCAACGGGAACGGAGCGCCACAGGAACTCGGGAACACCCTTTTCCTTCACGCGCTTAGATTCGGCAGGAACACCAGCTTTGCGGAAATATTTTTGCGCGATGACGTCCGAGGCCACTTGGCTCCATGCTTTTGGCACTTCAACATTGTCGAGATGAAAGACGACAGACCCGTCAGGATTACGAATTTCGGAGACTGTGCTCACAAAATCCAGATCTGCGTAGGCGTCTTTTCCTTGAGTGGTGAATTTACGTTCAATTTTCATCGCGCTGCCCCATTATTCCAGCATTAACATCACACAGCGCATTTTTTACGCTAACTCGCTGCTGTCTCGCAGACCCACAGACAACGCCGTCCCAGTGTGAACACTGAACGTGCTTTTTCGAAACGTCATGAAGACCGTTTGCCTGTACTCTACCGTCCAGCCCGCCGTTGAGCGTTAACCACTACATGTTGTGGCGTGGCTGTCAGCCTAGACAACATGACGTATCGCACCCTAATCGGTCAACGATTTTATTATTGGAATATTCACATTTTCACTGTTGACGTGATTTGAAATTGCACCGCCGCTCACGAGCGCGTGAAATCTCTTCCCGCGCCTCTCCAAATGTTAATATTTCAGCGCATCAAAAAACCCTTTAATTCGGCCTGCCTAACGGACGTTTTGAAAGTGTGTTAACGATTGGGCATCTGCGACTCGGGATAATTTCATCCGAATCTATGTGCCTGAACGGGTTGAAAAATTGCTGATTAAAAAATGGTCATACGGCAGTTGCCCGCTCGAAACGGGCACGAAAACAACACCACCGCTGGTGGAATTGCGACAAATTTTCACAAATAGCACTAGATGTAGATAATCAATCTGCCCGGTCACCGATGCATTCGGCTCTTTGCGATTCCTCCAAGGGCAACCACTGAAAACAGTTGTGGCCTCTCCGCATAAACGAAGAGGCCACATGAGTTCGATCTGGTTATCGAAATTGGTCGTCTAATGTGGTCGGGGCGAGATGATTCGAACATCCGACCCCCTGTACCCAAAACAGGTGCGCTACCAGGCTGCGCCACGCCCCGACTGACGCTTCTTTAGCGAAGGCTACCGCGATTGAAAAGGCAAAATATGTATCCGCGCCGAATGATTTGAAATCAGCCGCAATACCACGGATCATCAAGGCTGATAAATGAGGGATGGCGCAGCACATCGCCCACCTTGATCCCTAAACGCCGCGCCAATCCGCCGTTGATCTCAAGCACCCCAAACAGCAGCATATCTCCTGGCGAGATAGGGGTTTCGTCCAATGGCTGCGCGCGGTGGTGGATGTGTTGGATCACGCCAAAACCGTCGAGAAACAGCATATCCAACTCAATCAGCGTGTTGCGCATCCAGAAACTCATGACTTGCGGGCGTTGATAGACAAACAGCATGCCTTTGCTCATCGGCATACTCTCTACATGCATAAGGCCGCGTGCGCGGGTCTGCTCCTCTGCGGCCACGTCGACGTTAAACGCGGCTTTGCCGAACCCACCCGAAATAGTCGCGCGGTCCGTTGAACAAGGCGGTGCCAACGGCGTAAGCGCTTGCGCCCTGCCCCCGACCACCGCGCAAGCGCCTAGTCCTGTGAGGAATGTTCGTCTGTTGTGGGGACTGTTTCCCATGCAAGCACCTCTGCCGCCATCCGGCCGCGTTTACCGTCGATCACCCGCATTGCGATCGCTTCACCAGGGGCCAGATCAGACAGGCCGGACTGGCGCAGCAAATCCATATGCACAAATACATCCTTAGGGCATCCGAATACATTGGCAAAGCCAAAGCCCTTCGCCTTGTCGAACCATTTGATCCGCGCCGCCAAAAGTGGCGTGCCAGCGATCAGTTCTTTGTCGAGGTTTGCAATATCGGGCAAAGAGGTCTGGATCCCTTCAGGGGGAGAGATCGACAGGATCTCGCTCGCCTGTGCGCCGCGATCGGTCTTTTGCACCACAAGCGTGATCCGCGAGCCATCGGCAACAGAGCTTTGCCCGAAATTCCGCAAGACATTTACAAGCAGGAGAATATCAACGCCGCCTTCGTCAGACACAACAAAGCCGAACCCCTTTACAGGATCAAACCACTTTACCGTGCCATTCACGCCCGCTTGTGCGGTATTCTCGTCGTGCGTTTGTGTCATATCTCTCGCACCGTCTTTCAAATCAATATTTGACGCCTCAACGCCCCGCCGCAAAAACCGCGGCTATACTCTTAATACTATGGATTGAGTCTTGTAATATCCCATGGTGCATCAACCGATGCTCGACGCCACTGGAAACGGTCATGAAGCCGTGCCGGCCCGTCACACCAGAATTCCAGCTCAAGCGGTGTCAGGCGATAGCCGCCCCAAAACGGCGGGCGCGCAGGATCGTCGCCATGTTTGGCAATCGCTTCGTCCAATGCCCGCTGAAGCGTTTCACGGTTGGAAAGCGGCTTTGACTGGTCGGAGGCCCAAGCGCCCTGACGGCTCTTGAGCGACCGTGAAGCATAATAGGCATCCGCTTTCTCGCCGTCTTCACGCTTGATAATTCCGCGTGCTCGTATCTGACGCCCCAGTGATTTCCAATGTATTACAAATGCGGCTTTGCCGGCACTCTCGAGTTCGGCAGCCTTGGCGCTGGTATAATTTGTATAGAAAACAAACGCGCCTTCTTCGATATCCTTGAGAAGAACCACGCGCGCATTCGGCATACCAGTAGCGTCTACTGTGCTGAGCGCCATAGCGTTCGGGTCATTGATTTCTGTCTCGGACGCTTCGGCCAGCCAGTCACGCGCGAGGGCAAAAGGATCATCACCTGCGAAAATTCCGGACCGGTCTGACATTACTGTTTCCTCACAAAAACGCAAAAGACACACGCAGGACCAGCATTCAGTGAGGCCCCGTAAGACATAGCACAGTGGTCAAAAACTCCGACTACTGCATTGCTTGGTAACACAATTCACCCATTGCGAGCATCTGTGCAAGCCAAAACACGATATATAGTGCGCTGACTTGATGGTCCCCAGCCAATCGCGTAGGTAATGCCAACCTGAATATGAATGGAGTTTTAGGCCATGTCGAACAATCTTATGGCGGGCAAGCGGGGGCTAATCATGGGATTGGCCAACGACAAATCAATCGCCTGGGGCATCGCAAAGCAACTTGCCGATGCCGGTGCCGAGCTTGCATTCTCCTATCAAGGTGATGCGCTGAAAAAGCGTGTAGACCCGCTGGCAGCATCCTTGGGATCAGATATCGTTCTGCCTTGTGATGTAGGCGACGAAGCCTCGATTGATGATCTTTTTGCCGGCTTGGCCGAGCGGTGGGACAATCTGGACTTTATCGTGCATGCCATCGGCTTTTCCGACAAGAACGAATTGCGCGGCCGCTACGTCGATACAAGCCGCGCAAATTTTGCGCTCTCGATGGATATCTCGGTCTATTCTTTCACTGCCGTTGTGCAGCGTGCTGAGAAGATGATGAAGAATGGCGGCTCCTGCCTGACGCTGACCTATTACGGTGCCGAAAAAGTCATGCCGCATTACAACGTCATGGGCGTGGCCAAGGCCGCACTTGAGGCCTCCGTTCAGTACCTCGCCGAAGATCTGGGCAAGGACGGCATCCGCGTGAACGCCATCTCCGCCGGTCCGATCAAGACGCTGGCGGCCTCCGGCATCGGTGATTTCCGCTACATCATGAAATGGAACGAGTATAACTCGCCCCTGCGCCGCAACGTGACCATCGACGAGGTCGGCAAATCAGCACTCTACCTGCTCTCCGATCTCGGCTCAGGCACCACGGGCGAGACCCTGCATGTCGATGCGGGCTACCATGTGGTCGGCATGAAGGCGGTAGATGCGCCCGATATGGCAAAAGGCTAACACGGTGACGTTGGAGCATATCCTTGCTTTCAACGCGGTGCTGATCGTCTCGATCCTCAGCCCCAGTGCGGCATTTCTGATGGCCGTGCGCAGCAGCGTCGCAAATGGCCGCCGCGCTGGCATCGCAACAGGTCTGGGGCTGGGCATTATGGCCAGCCTCTGGACCCTTGCGGCCCTGTTGGGTATGGACGCGCTCTTTGCCCTGTTTCCATGGGCCTTTGCAGCGCTCAAGATCGGCGGCGCTGCCTATCTCATCTATCTTGCGATCAAAACATGGCGCGGTGCTGCCACGCCTTTGGGCGATGCCCCAAAAGCGCAAGGCCGCGCTTTTGTAGACGGCTTCCTTGTGAATTTGGGCAATCCGAAATCAGTCCTCTTTGCCGCCGCTGTGCTGGTTGTGGTCTTTCCGCCAAACCTCACAGGGGCCGAGATCGCCTTTGTCACACTCAACCATCTGGCGCTGGAAATCCTGTTCTATACGGCCTGCGCGTTCATCCTCACTGCCCCTTCCGCGCGTGCACAATTCCTGCGCGCCAAACCCACCATTGATCGCACCGCCGCTGTGCTCCTCGGCGGGCTTGGCCTTAAACTGCTGCTGCAAAGGTAACCCCATGTCACCCGTGACCCAAGAATAGAGCGCTCGTAAGCATGACATTCACAGCATTCTTCGCGATTTGGTCACTCCATCTGATGGCCGCCGTGAGCCTGGGACCTGCGGTCTTGATGTCTGCGCGCATCGGGATACAGGACGGGCTGAAAACAGGCGTATTCCTGTCCGTGGGCATTGGTTTGGGCGGTGTCATCTGGGCCGCAGCGGCCCTGTTCGGCCTGAACCTGCTCTTTGTGGCGGCCCCCATGCTGCTGCTCGG
Organism: uncultured Sulfitobacter sp.; assembly: GCA_963933905.1. Lineage (GTDB taxonomy): Bacteria > Pseudomonadota > Alphaproteobacteria > Rhodobacterales > Rhodobacteraceae > Sulfitobacter. The sequence goes on along the minus strand of CAWVWS010000028.1, from coordinate 1,424 downwards.
GTTCAAGGTTTTGGGCGGCGCCTATCTGGTCTGGGTGGGCTGGACCATGTGGCGCGATGCCAGCACCCCATTGCAGGTCTCCAATACGCCCGAGGGCACCCGCACTCCGCTACAGGCCATGAAACTGGGCCTGTTCACACAACTGGCAAACCCCAAACCTGCGATTTTATTCAGCGCAATTTTCCTCGGCACTGTGCCTCCGGCCGCGCCAGCAGGGATATATGCTGCAATCCTCGCAGTGGTCTTCCTCAACGAGGCGATCTGGGATTGTGCAGTTGCCCGTGTCTTCTCGTTGGAGCGCAGCAAACGCACCTACCTCGGCCTTAAAACCGTGCTTGACCGTGCCTTCGGTGGCGCACTTGCTCTTCTCGGCGTAAAGATCGCCGCAACATAGTTTATCATCCATAGGACGAACCCAAATGTCAGATACCCGCCTGCCCCACGAAAAAGGTTTTCACATCAGCTGGGACCAGATCCACCGCGACAGCCGTGCGCTGGCATGGCGTCTGGACGGCAAAGGCCCCGATGACGGCGCGTGGCGCGCTGTGGTCGCCATCACCCGTGGTGGCATGGCACCCGCGATGATCGTCGCGCGCGAATTGGATATCCGCACTGTCGATACCATCTCAGTTGTCTCCTACCACTCGGGCGGTGGCAAAGCCGACCAGCGCCGCGAAGCCCGTGTGTTGAAATCCCCTGATATCGAGATGATGGGCGGCGGCACTGGTATCCTGATCGTTGATGATCTGGTGGACAGCGGCAAAACCTTGGAACTGGTCCGCTCCCTTTATCCAAACGCCCATTTTGCCACCGTCTATGCCAAACCCGCAGGGGAGCCGATGGTCGACACATTCATCACAGGCGTCTCCCAAGACACATGGATCTTCTTCCCTTGGGACATGGCTCTGCAATACGTCGAGCCTTACCGCGGCAAGGACTGAAGTCACTCCACCCATCTTCATTTGGCCTATAAACTCAATCCCGCAGCATCTCCATAAACCGGACCACCCCTATGACATTACCGCGCACTGCCACAACCTTCCCGCCCCCCGTCATGGAGGCTCGCCGCTGGCTTGACGGCGTCACTTTCCCAGCGGATCGCCCGCTCATCAACGTGAGCCAGGCCGCTCCGGTGGAGCCGCCCCACCCCGACATGCGCCAAGCGATGGCAGATGCGGTTCTTGGTGACGATTCTGCGCATCTCTACGGTCCTGTTCTAGGCATGCCTGCCTTGCGCAGCGAACTGGCCGCACGCACTGTGCGGATTTATGGCGGTGACATCAGCGCAAAGCAGGTCGCGATAACGTCGGGCTGTAACCAGGCTTTTGCCGCAGCAATCGCCACGCTTTGCGGTGAAGGGGACGAAGTGATCATCCCCATGCCATGGTATTTCAACCACAAAATGTGGCTGGATATGGCAGGGG
>CAWVWS010000027.1:0-25498 GCA_963933905.1 uncultured Sulfitobacter sp. | reverse complement strand
AAAAGCCGAGGCCGACACGCCGTCATTGCGCGATTTCAAACAGGCCCGCCGCTATGCAGGTAAAGGTCAGGCAACCACCCGCCGCAGCACAAGCCCCGCAGGCAGTGGCATTGGTGGGGCTATCGCAAATGTGGTTATCAAGGAACTGAAAGGCACCACAGGACGCCGCATTGTACGCGGCATTCTCGGTGGTCTGTTCAAAGGGCGCTGATAGTAATAGGGCCGCACGCTGTTTAAAAAAAAGCGTGCGGCTCCTCTCTATTTTGCCTCTAAACTCAAGTCCCGCAAGTCAACTCAAGCTGGACTCAAATATCATTTCTCCGGTATCAAACCGCGTGGGCTGAACCGCAGCACAAGGATCATGATTACGCCCATGGTCATCAGACGCATCTGGGCCGCGCTGTCGATCAAGCGGATGCGCAGCCAATTGTCCTCGGCCATGCCTGAGGTCATAACATCCATGATAAACAGGCCGATCGGCTCAACCTGAACCCATAAGAACCAGATCAGGAAACCGCCAAGGATCGAGCCAAGATTGCTGCCCGAGCCGCCCACAATCACCATTACCCAGATCAGGAAGGTAAAGCGCAGCGGCTGGTACGTTCCCGGTGTAAGCTGCCCGTCAAGGGTGGTCATCATAGCGCCAGCGATGCCGCAAATGGCGGACCCGAGGATAAACACCTGTAAATGGCGCGCTGTTACGTCTTTGCCCATCGCTTCGGCGGCCACTTCATTGTCGCGGATCGCGCGTAACATCCGTCCCCAAGGGGAGTTAAGCGCCCTTTGGCTCAGCCAGAAGATGATGCCGAGCACCACAGCAAAAAGCGCGGCATAGAGCAGTTTCACAAATATCGTTGACCCTTCAACAGGGTCAAACCCCATGGAAGCCGCGCGCTCCACAAAAGCGGCAGAGTTTTGAAGGTCCAACTCATAGGGAACAGGACGCGGCACGCCCACCACGTTTTTCACGCCACGGGTCAGCCAGTCTTCATTTTTCATTACGGCGATGATGATTTCCGCAATGCCCAGTGTCGCAATGGCAAGGTAGTCGGAGCGCAGGCCAAGAGCCGCTTTCCCGATCAGCCATGCAGCACCGGCAGCAAACAAGCCGCCCACTGGCCATGCAATCAGCATGATCCAGCCATTGCCACGGTAGGTATCCTGCGTGCCGGGGTTCAGGCCACCAAGGTAACCTGTTGCGGCGGGGTTCACATCTTCAATCAGGCCAACAGCAGGGTCCAGAAACCCGCGAAAGACAAAGAATCCGAAGATCAGGATCGCAGTGATGATAAGGTTGCGGTTGCGCCCTGCGGCCATGCGTTTGTAAGCCAGCACCGCTGCGACAATCGTGCCAGACCCAAGCATCAGCGCAATGACAACCCCAACACCACCTGCCGCAAATGCACCCGGTGTGGCAGGCATCCCGATCAGTACCGCCGCCAGACCGCCCAGAGCGACAAAGCCCATGACGCCCACGTTGAAAAGGCCCGCATAGCCCCATTGCAGATTCACCCCCAGCGCCATAATGGCCGAGATGATCCCCATGTTCACGATGAACATCGCATTGTTCCAGCCTTGGAAAAAGCCGGAGATCATGATCAGCGTAAACACTGCAGCGAACAGGAGGGAGTTTTTCACAGTATCGGTCATGTCGTGGACTGCCCTTTGAAGAGGCCCGTAGGCTTGAACAACAGCACAATGAGCAAAATTACAAAGCTCACAGCGAATTTATAATCGGTGGACATCAGCTGTACGAGGCCATCGGGCTCAAGGCTTTCTGGCATCAGATACACCAGCACTTTCTTCCACGCGTAGGTGATCGTCACTTCGGAGAAGGCGATAACAAATCCGCCTGCAATTGCCCCTAGCGGAGAGCCGATTCCACCAACCACAGCGGAGGCAAAAATGGGCAACAGCAGCTGAAAGTATGTGAAAGGCTTGAACGATTTATCAAGGCCGTAAAGCGTGCCTGCGATGGTGGCGAGGGCCGCAACGATGATCCACGTCATCATCACAACGCGCTCTGGGTTGATGCCCGAGAGCAGCGCGAGGTCTTCATTGTCTGAATAGGCACGCATGGACTTGCCCGAGCGGGTCTTGTTCAGGAACCAGAACAATAGCGCCACAACAACAATCGCTGTCACAACGGTAATCACTTGGGTTGTGCGAATACCAAGACCTTCATCAAGTCCCGTCAACCGTTTGAAATCACGCGCAGAGATGATGAATCTTGGCCCGTCAGAAAAGCTCTGGTCATCAGGTCCGATGATGAAACGCACGATACCATTCATCACAAACATGACACCCATAGAAACGATCACGAGGATCACTGGCTTTGCCTTTTGTTCACGGTAGAATTTGTAAACGGTACGATCTGTGATGAGCACCAGTGCGATACACCCCATAATACCAAAGGGCAGGGCGAGCAGCGCCGTGGGAAGTGGCCCAAGGCTAATTCCGACTGACTGCATCCACCATGTTACCAAAATCGTTATCATCGTGCCGAATGCCATCGTGTCACCATGAGCGAAGTTGGAGAAGCGAAGGATGCCATAGACCAGCGTGACGCCAAGCGCCCCAATGGCAAGCTGACTGCCATAAGCAATGCCGGGGATGAGGACGTAATTCGCCAGTGCGACGATTGCGTTGAGAAAATCCATTATTCACAAATTCCTGCGTAGGTGATGGATACTGGACCATCAATAAAATGAACGGTGAAACGGGCTTGACCATCGGGTAAGATTGTCAAAATTCGGCGCCCATTCGCGCCAACATCACTCAGCAATGTGGCGGATGATGACAGGGTGCCCAGCATCTCGATCGTTTCAGAGTCATCCGTCAGCGTTGCTGCCAAGACCATATCGTCAGCAGTTAGACCACCTGCGCGGCCTTCCAGCTTTATACCATAAGTGGTGTCGGCGCATCCGTCTGTGTCATAACATTCGCTCAACATTTGACAGTTTTTCTCGAATGTTTGCTGAACGGGTGCCGTTTCTATGGACAAAGTCTGCGCAGCAGTCGCCGATCCAATGAAGACTAGAGGTAGTATTAGATATTTCATCCTGTCACCCCCCCAAAAACGATTTGCGCACTTCAGGATCGGCAAGAAGTTCTTTGCCCGTTCTTGTGAACGCATTTGCGCCCTGCACCAAAACATAGCCTTTGTCCGCAATCTCAAGCGCTTGGCGGGCGTTCTGCTCCACCATCAGGATCGGAATACCCGTACGCGCCACTTCGATGATGCGGTCAAACAGCTCGTCCATGACGATGGGCGACACACCTGCCGTCGGCTCATCGAGCATCAGCACTTTTGGCTTTGTCATCAGCGCGCGACCTACGGCGACCTGCTGGCGTTGACCACCCGACAGCTCTCCTGCGGCTTGAAAGCGTTTGTCTTTGAGGATCGGGAACAGCTCGTAAATTTGCTCGATTGTGTCGCGGTAATTGTCGCGGCGGATAAACGCACCCATCTCCAAGTTCTCTTCAACGGTCATCGACGTAAAGATGTTGGAGGTCTGCGGAACAAACCCCATACCCTTGCTGACCCGCGCTTGCGGGCTGAGGTTGGTGATGTCCTCACCATCAAGGCGGACAGAGCCAGAGCGCACGTCGAGCATTCCGAACACAGCTTTCATCGCAGTGGACTTGCCAGCACCGTTCGGGCCGACGATCACGGCAATCTCGCCCTTTTCCACAGCAATGGTGCAACCGTGCAAAATGTCCGGCCCTTTGCCGTATCCACCCGTCATGGTATCACCGATCAGGAAGGGCGACGCACCCTCCTTTGAGGGCTTGTTGGTATCAATGCTCATTGCCGTTCCTTTGTCTCCGGATCATCAACGGGATCCTTCCACTTTTATCAATTTGCCAAACGCGCGGTGGGCGAGCCTGTCTGCTTCTGTCGCCTCTGTGCCGCGTCGCCATGTGATGATACGCAGCGTTTCCCGCGCGCCCATTGAAAGGGTGCTGGCATAGATGTAATCGACGTCATTTCTTTTGGCATAGGAGGTGAAAACGATATTGCCTGAAGGCATCTCTCCACGTGCTAAAACCTTGTAGTCTTGGGATGATTTGGCATCGCTATTTGCAGATGATCGGGCCGCGTCCTCAACGGTGAGCCCGTCCGCAATGCCGCCTTTGTAAACCAGCACTTGGGCTTTGTAGTTGTCCACGTTGCGAAAGCGCGTTTTGCCATCTTTGTCCACAACGGCTTCCCACTGGGAGCTGTCGGTGCAAACGGACAACCAATCTCTTAAATCGGTACAGGCGGAGACAGGCCCCGCAAGGGCCAGAGCCGCCAGCGCAACGCACACCGCGCGAATGCCAAGCGGTTTCATACTCGCACCTTTTTCAGCTTCATCCGACCTGCTCTTTGTTTTTGAGGCCTGTGCCGAGGTAGGCCTCGATCACTTGCTCATTTGCCTTGATCTCGGGCAGGGTGCCCGTGGCCAGCACACGCCCCTCCGCCATACAGATCACGGGATCACAGAGGCGGCCGATGAAATCCATGTCATGCTCGATCACGACGAAAGTATACCCGCGCTCTTTGTTGAGGCGCAGAATGGCGTCGCCGATGGTGTTGAGCAGGGTGCGGTTCACACCTGCGCCTACTTCGTCCAGAAACACGATCTTGGCATCGACCATCATCGTGCGGCCCAGTTCCAGCAGCTTTTTCTGACCACCCGAGATTTGGCCCGCCTTTTGCTCGGCCAGATGCTCGACCGTGAGGAACTCCAGCACCTCGTCGGCTTTGGCGCGCAGGGCGCGTTCCTCATCGGCAATGCGTTTGCGGCCAAACCATGTGTTCCACAGTGTCTCACCCGATTGACCGCCCGGCACCATCATCAGGTTCTCGCGGCAGGTCATGGAATGGAACTCATGCGCGATCTGGAAGGTGCGCAACAGACCTTTATGAAACAGCGTGTGCGGCGGCAGGCCGGTGATATCTTCGCCGTCCATCATTACCCGACCGGAAGTCGGTTGAAGAACGCCTGCGATCACATTGAAAAGAGTTGTTTTTCCCGCGCCATTGGGGCCGATCAATCCAGTGATTGATCCTTCTTCAATGGTCAAGCTTGCGCCATCGACGGCGTGAAATCCGCCAAAATGTTTATGCAGATCATCAACCACGATCATATGTTTTATCCTCGATTATTTGGCCCGTTTTATGGCTCGTCTCTTTGGACGCGCTCCAGTCCTTATAAAAACAGCCCGAGAAAATCCCGGGCTGTTTCAATGTCATGCCCAAAGGGCAAAGTGCTTATTTAAAGCCGACGGTTGCGTTCTCGCCGTCTTTGACTTCGATCATGCGGTATGTACCAGCAGATTCACCAGGTCCGATCAGCTCAACAGCAGAGGCGCCGACATAGTCGATGTCTGTGCCAGCCTTGATCAGCTCAAGTGCCTTGGCCAATTCACCGGGGAAGATCTGCTCGCCTGGTGCGTTTGCGACGTGCAGTATATGATCTTTATACATGGCCGGATCAGTGGAGCCTGCCGCCTGCATCGCCAAAAGCAACAGCGCTGCCGCGTCATAGCTTTCGGGTGTGTAAGGCGATGCGCCGAGGAACCCCGCTTCTTCGGACATCTTGACGAAGTTCTCGATGCCCGGACCTTCGGAACCGGCGATCTGGCCGAAGGAACCGTTGAGATCGGGACCGATGTTTGCGGGCAGCGATTCACCGATCATGCCGCCTGGAAGACCGAACTGCTCCCATGCGCCTGCATCGAGTGCCGCTTTGATTATGCCTGCACCACCTTGGTCGAGGTAGCCTGCAACAACGAGGATGTCACCACCAGCAGATGCCAGTGCGCCAACTTCGGCGGAGTAATCCGCTTTGCCGTCTTCGTGCGCTGCAACGATTGTGACTTCGCCGCCAATTGCTTTGAACGAAGATTCAATCGCGTCGGCCAGACCTTTACCATAGTCGTTGTTAGTATAGGTCAGAGCGATGGATTTGATACCGCGCTCTTGCAGGATTTCTGCCATGACTTCACCTTCACGCGCATCCGATGGGGACGTGCGGAAGAACAGGCCGTTGTCTTCCATGGTCGTAAGACCCGGGGACGTGGCGGAGGGGGAGATCATAACCATACCGTTTGGAATGGCGACATTCTGCAACAGTGCACCTGTCACACCGGAACAGTCGGAGCCCACAATGCCCGCAACGCCGTCAGCGATCAGACGTTCGCCGTTGGACACGGCCAGACCGTTGTCGATACAGCCAGAATCAACACGCATGCCAACAGCTGTCATACCGTCCAGCAGCATGCCGCTGTCGGATACTTCCTTGATTGCCAGTTCGGCGCCATCGGCCATGTGACCTGTCAGGGATTCAATCGGGCCGGTAAAGCCGAAGTGAATACCGATTTTTACTTCTTTCGAGTGGCCGTCGGCGAATGCGCCAGTTGCCACGAGTGCTGCAGCCGTTGTGGCCATAAGCATCTTTTTCATTTGTTTCTCCCAAGTTGGAACTTAATGTTCGGACGCAAGCCTATGCGGGGTTTGCAGAAAAGAGAAGCAGATTTTTTCGGGCAGATGGCCCCATTTTGCGGGACTTGGCGGGGTAATTCCCTGAATTTATGCGTGTCGCTGTGCAAAGTGGCTATTTTGGTGTCGGCGGAGGCACCTCTTCGCACCAAGTCACCAAAAAGGTTCGCTTGGCTGCCTTTAGGGCACTTATTGAATCGTTAGACAGGCCTTGCAGACGCATGACGTCGCGCCGGGCCATTTGCGTGTCGGGCAGGGCACGCTGTGTGGCCAATGCCTGCGCCAGAACCTGCGGATCACGCAAGCCGTGCACAGCAGGAATCACGTCCGAGATGTCTACTGCATCGCAAGCTGCACGTGAATCGGGTGCGCATAGAACATGGATATAGATTGAGCGGAACTCGATCCCGTGGATCAGGACGATCTTCCCGTCAGCGTTGACGGGCATATGGTCTGGCGTAACCGTATCGATGGGAAAGGGGAGCCATGCCTGCGCTTCCATGCGCAGCAGAATGTGGTTTTCACGGGTAAGTTGTTCTGTGATGGCCCTAAGCTTTTTCAGCAAACCGTTTACATCCTGCCCGGCCTGCGGATCGGTTGTCGCCCAAACAGTAGGGAGGATTATCCGGCGGTAATGGGCATAAGGTGTGGGCCAGTTTTTCACACTGTCACGCTGACGGTAGGGCATCGGTGTCGCATCAAATCGGGTCAGCTCTGCATGGGTCATGTGCAGCTTTTTTTGCACCGCTGGGCGGCTGGCAGCGATGATGTCCCCAATGTCCATCTTGCTGCGTGCGCAGGTGGAGCGTCCCAGAAACCCCGATTGGCTGCGATCGGGCTCGATCGCACGGATCATCTTCTCGGGGAGGGATGTCTCGTTGCAGCGGCGTGGCGGCGCGCCGAAGAAAGAGGCGATTTGCGGATCAAGCATGCCGTCCACGTTGAATGTGATGCCTTGCGCCTTCGCCGCAGGGAGCAGGAACCAGCCTGTCTGGCCGTCACGATCCTTGCACCACGCGTCATAAGTCAGGATACTGGTGATCGGACCGGATGTGCCGAGCGATGTCAGATCGCGCAGATCATGCGGCTCCAAACCTGCCTTCACGGCATGAGGGCGCAGGCCGTAATAGTTGGGACCGCCAAAAACCACGAGTACCACCAAAAGCAATCCCGCAGCCAGCGCCAGAGTGATGGCACAGATGCGCAGTGCTGTCTTCAAATCGATAGACGCGCCGCGTGGCTTCCGCGCTCGCGGTAGGGGGTGTTGTCATAATGCGCGCGGTAGCATTTTGAGAAATGCGAGGGCGAGGCAAAGCCGCAAGCGAGGGCTACATTGATCACACTCATATCCGTCTGCATCAGCAGGTTGCGCGCTTTTTGCAGGCGCAATTCCATGTAGTACCGCTTGGGCGAGCGGTTGAGGTAGCGGCGGAACAACCGCTCCAACTGACGGGTGGACATGCCGACGTCTTGTGCGAGGATTGACGGGCTGATCGGCTCTTCGATGTTTGCTTCCATGATCTGGATCACAGCGGACAGTTTGGGGTGACGCACACCGATACGGGTCGGCACAGACAGGCGCTGGGTGTCCTGATCGGTGCGGATGGAGCTATAGATGAGCTGGTCCGCGACAGCATTGGCCAGATCCTCGCCTTCGTCATCGGCAATGATCTTGAGCATGAGATCAATGGAGGAGGTGCCGCCCGCTGTGGTCATGCGGTTGTTGTCCACTACAAAGACCGACTTGGTCAGCGTCACGTCCTCGAATTCCTCGGCAAAGCTGTCCTGATTTTCCCAATGGATCGTAGCGCGTTTCCCGTCGAGCAACCCTGCCTTGGCCAGACTATAGGCTCCGGTACAAAGGCCGCCGATGATGAGACCCTTACGGGCCTCGCGGCGTAGCCATGCAAGAATCTTCTTTGTGGTGGCAGTTTGGACGTCGATGCCAGAGCACACCATGATCGTATCGTCGCGCATCATCTCGTCGAGATCACTGTCGAGCTGAAACACCGTCCCCGCAGAACAGGCCGCCGAAACGCCCCCTTCACCGATTACTGTCCACTCATACAAAATGCGCCCGGCCATTCGGTTCGCGATGCGCAGGCTTTCTATTGCCGTGGAAAAGCACAGCAAACTAAAATTATCCAACAGAACAAAGACAAAGCGGCGCGGCTTGTCCTGATCACGGGGAACACGTTGTGCATGAGGGGTTTGGGCCAAAGAAGAATCCAGCGTTTACGGGTTAAACAGAATTACAGTGCATCACTAGGACATGAGGGATGGAACGAGGTCAAGCAATGAAATGGGTTATGGTCACCGCGGTTCTTGTTTTGTATAACTATGTTCTTAAACTGCGTTTGCGCCAACATCTGGCGCGCCGCCAACGACCGGAGCATACGTTATGACGACCTGGAGCAAATCGAGCTGGCGCTCTAAGCCACGGATTCAAATGCCTGACTATCCTGATCAGGCTGCCCTTAATGCTGTTGAAGAACAGCTGTCGCGATATCCGGTTTTGGTATTTGCAGGTGAGGCGCGCCGCTTGCGCAAGCATCTGGCGGCAGCAGGCCGCGGCGAGGCGTTTTTGTTGCAAGGCGGCGATTGCGCCGAGAGTTTCGAGCAATTCAGCTCTGACATGATCCGCGACACGTTCAAAGTGATGCTGCAAATGGCTGTGGTGCTGACCTATGGCGCCAAAGTGCCGGTGATCAAAGTGGGCCGCATGGCTGGCCAGTTCGCAAAACCGCGGTCCGCAAATATGGAAACCATTGGCGGCGTTGAATTGCCCAGCTACCGTGGTGACATCATCAACGATCTGGCCTTCACCTCTGACGCGCGTAGTCCGAATCCCGAGAACATGATGCGCGCCTACACGCAGTCGGCGGCAACGCTGAACTTGCTGCGCGCCTTCTCGACAGGTGGCTATGCGGATGTACACAAGGTACACGGCTGGACGCTCGGCTTTACCGACGGGGAAAAGGCGGCGAAGTACCGTGATCTGGCTACTCGTATTTCAGATACGCTTGATTTTATGGCGGCTGCGGGTGTCTCTCCTGAAAATGCGCACACGCTACAATCGGTTGAGTTTTACACCAGCCATGAGTCGCTTTTGCTTGAATATGAAGAGGCCCTGTGCCGCCAAGAGGCCGAAACAGGCAAATGGCTTGCGGGTTCTGGCCATATGATTTGGATCGGCGACCGCACGCGCCAGCCTGACGGCGCGCATGTGGAGTTTGCCTCTGGTGTGCAAAACCCGATTGGCCTGAAATGTGGACCGTCCATGGAAGTGGATGATCTGAAAAAGCTGATGGTGAAGTTGAACCCGCTGAATGAAGAGGGGCGTCTGACGCTGATCGCGCGCTTTGGTGCAGGGTCGGTTGGCGATCACTTGCCACGTCTTATTAAGGCTGTGCAAGAAGAAGGCGCCAATGTCGTATGGACCTGTGATGCGATGCACGGCAACACGATCAAATCCTCGTCGGGCTATAAAACCCGCCCCTTCGAGAGTGTTATGCGTGAAGTGCGCGAATTCTTTAGCGTGCATGCGGCCGAAGGCACAGTGCCCGGTGGTGTACATTTCGAGATGACGGGGCAGGATGTGACCGAATGTACGGGCGGTGTGCGCGCTGTGACGGATGAAGATCTGTCGAACCGCTATCACACCGCTTGTGATCCGCGCCTTAACGCCAGCCAGTCGCTTGAATTGGCTTTCTTGGTCGCTGAGGAACTGTCAACGCGCCGCGACCGCGAAGCGGCCAAGGCAGCAGGCTGAGTTTGACGATCGTGGCAGGGCTTCAAGGTCCTGCCGAATACCGCTTGCTCGTCGCTTTTTATCAATCGCAGATAAGGCGGCCGTTTTTCCCCACTTTTTGCAGGTTCACTCGCAGCGGCCAAGGGGTGCTGTGAAAACGGCATATGCGGCGCATTGAATCCGTCCCGTACAAGATCGGCCTTAGGCTCGATCAGCGGCGCCGTGCCGAGGCGGCGGACAGAGATGTTGGTCAAGTCAAAGCGCCTTGGCACAGTGCCCAACTCTCCCATGCTGACCATACAGCCTAGAATGCGGCTCACATCGCCCAGATCGCTTTTGAGAGGCAGCAGGATCATACGTGCCTCAAGGGCGGGCTGGCCCAAGCTGCCGCCAGAGCGCATTGTGACCTCAGCAATGGCGGGGGTCTGGAACACTTCTTCCAACAGGCCGGCAACTTTGATCCGTGCGTCCTGCTCAAAAAAGGCAGTAAGGGGCATGCCGCGCGCCTCCATACCCATAATGTCATGCAAATGACTGCCTGCGATGCGCAGTCGCGCCACACCGGGGGCCACACGTTCAAGAATAAATGCATTCTCCAGCGCGCTCTCGATGCCGCGGGGGTCAATCTCGGCGCGTTTGGGCATCTCGCGGCCCGCCCGCAGCGCATCCCAATAGGCTTCCACGATGGACAAAGCTGCGTAACCGCTGTGAGGCTTTTGGTCTGACATAGTTACAACATTGTGTTGGGTTTCACTCGAATTGTCCATTAAAGCTCTCCTCTGGGCGGCGTTGATATTGGGGGGACGGGCGGATTTCCGCAGCTTTACCGGTGATTAAGCGGGTTTTAGCCAGAATGCACATCCTGTGCAGGTTCCGTCGATAGGCAAGGTATAACATTGGTTGCCCCAGATTGGTCATAATTTAGTCATATAGGTTAACGCCCCAACCTGCGGCCTCATCGCGTATTTGGGGGTGACAGGGCTTGCAGATAAGGGGGAAAAAACCCTATTCCAAAACCCAAGACGAATATAAGGGGTACACTGAAATGATCAGGTCAATGACGGGCTTTGCCACAAAATCGGGCGCGCTGGGTCCCCATAGCTGGAGCTGGGAATTGCGCGCAGTGAATGGCAAAGGGCTGGACCTGCGCATACGCGTACCCGACTGGATACCCGGGCTCGAAGCGGGCCTGCGCAAAGCGGCGGGGGCGGATATCGCACGGGGCAACGTGACCTTGGGCCTGCGGGTTGTTCGCGAAGAAGGCGGCGGCGGTCTGGCGGTGAACGAAGCGCAGCTTGCCACTGTGCTTAAGGCGCTGGGACGGATCGAGATGGCTGCGATGGACGCGGGTGTTTCCTTGGCTCCGTCCAAAGCCACCGACATTGTCACCATGCGCGGCGTGCTGGAGCAGGCGGTTATCGAGGATGACAATGACGAATTGTCCTCGGCATTGCTGGTAGAGTTCACGCAAGTCCTTACCGCGTTCAACACCATGCGCAGTGCCGAAGGAGCCGCCCTTGATAAGGTCATGCGCGACCAGCTGGGCGTGATCGAGAGCTTGACCGCGGAAGCGGCAACACTTGCGCAGGCGCGCAGCGTCGAGAGCGCGGCAGCCATGAAACGCAACCTTGGGCGGGTGATGGACAATATTGACGGGATTGAGCCAGACCGCATCGCAGCCGAGCTTGCCATGATCGCCGTAAAAGCGGACATTACCGAAGAAATAGATCGCCTTGGTGCGCATGTGGCGGCGGCGCGGGAGTTGCTGGACGCAGAAGGCCTCATCGGGCGAAAGCTGGATTTCCTGATGCAGGAGTTCAACCGCGAGGCCAATACGCTGTGTGCAAAAGCGCAAAACAGTGATCTGACGCGTGTGGGCCTTGCGCTCAAGGCGGTGATCGACCAGTTGCGCGAACAAGTGCAGAATGTGGAGTAAGATATGAACCAGCGTCGCGGCCTTTTGGTCATCCTGTCCTCTCCCTCGGGTGCGGGAAAATCCACATTGGCCAAGCGGCTGATGGTTTGGGATGACACGCTGAGCTTTTCTGTGTCTGCCACCACACGTGCGCCGCGCGAAGGTGAAGTGGACGGCAAGGACTACCGCTTTGTCACCGAAGAGACGTTTCGAAAATGGGTGAGTGAGGGCGAAATGCTGGAGCATGCCCATGTCTTTGGGAACTTCTATGGCTCACCCAAAGGTCCCGTCGAGGCCGAGATAGGCAAGGGGAATGATGTGCTCTTTGATATCGACTGGCAAGGCGCACAGCAAATCCGCAACTCGCCGCTGGGCCGTTATACGCTGTCGATTTTCATCCTTCCGCCGTCGATTTCCGAGCTGCACCGCCGTCTGGTGAGCCGCGGTCAGGACGATGAGGCCACAATAGCCAAGCGCATGCAAAAAAGCTGGGACGAGATCAGCCATTGGGATGGCTACGACTATGTCATTGTGAATGATGATCTGAACACCACCGAAGACAAGCTGAAAACCATCATCTCTGCCGAGCGTCTCAAACGCACCCAGCAGCCACAACTCAGCGATATCGCCCGTAAACTCCAAAGCCAGTTCGAGGATTTGACATGACCATCTACGCCCTTGCCGACATCACACCGCAGATTGACCCGACCGCTTGGGTCGCACCTGATGCCAATGTAATTGGCAATGTGGTTCTGGCGGCGAAATCCTCCGTCTGGTTCGGCTGCACCATTCGCGGAGATAATGAGAAAATTACCGTGGGGACGGGATCAAACGTGCAGGAAAATTGCGTGTTCCATTCGGATATCGGCTTCCCGCTGACAATCGGCGTGAACTGCACCATCGGTCACAAGGTCATGCTGCATGGCTGTACCATCGGGGATAATTCGCTGATCGGGATGGGAGCCACGGTCCTGAATGGCGCCAAGATCGGCAAGAATTGCCTGATCGGGGCAGGGGCGCTAGTCACCGAGAATAAGGTGATCCCTGACGGGAGCCTTGTGATGGGCGCCCCCGGAAAAGTGGTGCGCACGCTTGACGAGGCTGCGATTGTGGCTCTAACCAAAAGCGCTGATTATTATCAGGAAAACGCCGTGCGCTTCGGGCAAGACCTCAAGGCGCTCTAGGCGGTGACAGCTCCTCTCTCTTTGCACGATGTTGTGGCGGCATTGCCGATGGCGGCCCTTGCCATTGCGCAAAGCGAAGAGATCGTGGCGCTTAATGGGTCTGCCGAAAAACTGCTCGGGATGGAGGCCTTGGGGCGGCCCTTTATTACTGCTCTGCGCCAACCATCGGTTGCCGAGTCTGTCGAGGCATGCCTCGCGGGAGCGTCGCAGGCCAACGCGGAATACCTGACACGCGAAAGCGGAAGTGATCGTACCTATAGTGTTGCGGTCAGTCGCATGGGCGACACGGGTGCCGTGCTGGTCCTGTTTCAGGACGTGACCCATGTGAGTGCTGCCAGCCAGATGCGCCGTGATTTTGTGGCCAATGTTAGCCACGAGTTGCGCACGCCACTCACCGCGCTCATGGGCTTTATCGAGACCTTGCGCGGCCCTGCACGCGATGACGCAAAGGCGCGTGCGCGCTTCCTTGAGACGATGACGGGTGAGACGGAACGAATGAACCGCCTTGTGGGCGATCTGTTGTCGTTGAGCCGTGTGGAAGCGGACGAGCGGGTGCGTCCGAAAACAATGGTGGACGCTGTTGCTGTCCTTGCGGCTGCTGCGCGAACCTTGGAGCCGATAGCCGCCGAGGCTGGGGTGGAATTGGTGCTGGATGTGCCAGACGCTGGTCTGACCCTGCGCGGCGATATGGACCAGCTTACGCAGGTCTTCACGAACATCATCGAGAATGCGGTGAAATATGGTGGCGCGGGTAAACATGTCTACGTTACTGCGCGCAAAGAGCCGCAGACGCCGCTGCTGCGCAGTCGCGGGCTTGTCATTAGCGTGCGCGATGAGGGGGCGGGGATTGCCGCACGCCATCTGCCGCGCCTGACCGAGCGATTCTACCGAGCAGACAACCATCGCAACCGCGCATTGGGCGGCACGGGGCTGGGCCTTGCGATTGTGAAGCATATTCTCAACCGCCACGGTGGACGGATCAAGATTTCTTCCAAGCTGGGGCAAGGTACTGAAGTTATAGTGGTTTTGCCGATAGAGTGAGGCATGTGCCGCGCTATTCCGAGAAAAATCCGGATCACGCTGCCCACTGTCATAAAACTGTAATGCAACTGTCACAAAACCATTGCAACGCCGCCCTAGCGTGGCATCAGATCATCATGGGGATGGTCGATCTTATTTGCTGACAGGAGACTTGAATGTCTTTCGTAAAACTCACGACTTCCGCACTGGCGATTGCCGCCATATCCGCAAGCGCCGCTGCCGCGCGCGACAATATTCAGGTGGCTGGTTCCTCTACTGTGCTGCCCTATGCCGCGATTGTGGCCGAGGCTTTCGGCGAGAACTTTGATTTCCCGACACCGGTTGTGGAATCGGGTGGCTCCTCCGCAGGGCTCAAGCGATTTTGCGATGGGGTGGGCGAGAACGCCATCGACATCGCCAATGCGTCCCGCCAGATCCGCGAAAAAGAGCTGGCGGTTTGTGTCGAGAACGGTGTGTCCGACATCATCGAGGTGCGCGTAGGCTATGACGGGATCGTTTTTGCTTCCGACATCAATGGCAACGCCTTCGAATTTACGCCAGTGGATTGGTACAAAGCGCTGGCCGCTGAGCATTTCATCGACGGTGCGTTGGTGCCGAATGCGTTTGACACTTGGGACCAAGTGAACCCCGATTTCCCTGCACAGCCCATAGTGACTTACATCCCAGGCACCAAGCACGGCACCCGCGAAGTGTTCGAGGAGAAGGTCCTGCTGGCAGGCTGTAAAGAGGGCGGGTTCCTTGCGGCTATGGAAGCGGCAGGTGTCGATGAGGACACAGCCGAGGCCAAATGCATGGCGGTACGCACTGATGGCAAATCCGTTGACATCGACGGTGACTATACCGAGACACTGGCCCGCATCGACAGCAACAAGGACGGCATCGGTGTCTTCGGGCTGGCTTTCTACGAGAACAACACAGACAAGCTGCAAGTGGCGACTATGTCGGGTGTTGTGCCCAACACCGAGAGCATCTCGACAGGCGAATACCCCGTCTCCCGTCCACTATTCTTTTACATCAAGAAGGCCCATATCGGCGTGATCCCTGGCCTCAAGGAGTTCGCTGAGTTCTTTGTCGCTGATGAAGTCGCAGGCCCCGATGGACCGCTCGCTGAATATGGCCTCGTCTCCGATCCCGCACTGGCCGAGACCCAAGAGGCTGTGATGAACGAGACAACAATCGGTGGCGGGTCCTGATCTGCACCTTCAATATTTGACCAAGGGGCTGCTGTTCAAGGCGGCCCCTTACCTTTGATAAACTGCTGGAGCCTCTATGCCCCTGTCTTTCCTCGGCAATCCTCTGACACTGGCGCTGATCGTGCTGGCCCTTGCCATTTCGGGTTACGCGCTTGCGCGGGGCCGTGCGATGGCGCGGGCGGGGGGCGATGCGCGCAAGCTGCACTCGCTGCCCAATTACTACGGCATGACTGCCGCCATGTTTGCCGCTGTGCCAGCGCTGGGTGTTTTGGTGATCTGGCTGTTGGCACAACCGATGATGATCCAGAATGCTATTTTGCCGATGCTGCTCGTCGAGGCAGTGGGCGAGAATGGCACAGACAGTCTGATCCTGTCGGATGTGAACCGTGTGGCAAACGGGCTGAACATCGCGGTGTCCCAAGGGGTGCTTGACGCGCAAAGCATTGCAGCTCTGCGAGAGGACCCTTCCTCACTGCGCAAGACGCTTGCAGGTGTTGGCGTGGCCCTCGGCTCTGATGTGGAACCGTTTGTACTGGCCGCGGCGGAGCGTTCGCGAGACTTGGATGCGCGCTGGAACCTTATCCGCGCTGGTGTCGTGATCCTGATCGCTCTTGCAGGTCTGTTGCTCGCCGTGCGTGCAGCGGACCCCGCATTTCGCGCGCGCAATGTGGTTGAGCGCGGGATTATGGCGCTGCTGGTTACTGCTGCATCATTAGCAATTCTGACCACTGTGGGAATTGTCTTCTCGATGGTCTTTGAGTCGCTGAACTTCTTTTCCCAGCACCCGTGGCAGGACTTCTTCCTCGGTGGCACGTGGGCGCCAAACTTTCGGGGCAACAGCGAGTTATCGATCCTGCCACTCTTGTGGGGTACACTCTATATCTCCTTCATCACCTTGCTTGTCGCCGTGCCGATTGGCCTTTTCGCGGCGATCTATCTTTCGGAATACGCAGGCTCCAAAATGCGCACGATTGCCAAGCCGCTGTTGGAAATCCTCGCGGGTATCCCGACAATCGTTTAAGGTCTTTTTGCCTTGCTCACAGTCGGGCCGTTCTTGGTCGATGTGTTCGGGGCGGGTGGAGCATTAAGCATGGAAGGCCTGCGCGACGGTGATCCGCTGATGTTGGGTGCGACTGCGGTGATTACAGCGGGTTTGGTTATGGGCATCATGCTCATTCCATTCGTCTCGTCCCTGAGCGATGATATCATCAACGCGGTGCCACAGTCCCTGCGCGACGGCTCTTATGGCTTGGGCGCGACCCCGTCCGAGACGATCCGCAATGTGGTTCTGCCCGCTGCTTTGCCAGGCATCGTGGGTGCAATCCTGCTGGCGGCCAGCCGGGCTATTGGCGAGACGATGATTGTGGTGTTGGGGGCAGGGGCCATTGCCCGCCTCTCCGGCAACCGCTTCGAGGCAATGACCACAATCACCACCCGAATCGTGAGCCAGCTTACGGGGGACACAGATTTTGCCAGCCCCGAGACGCTGGTGGCCTTTGCCCTTGGCCTGACGTTGTTTGTCCTGACCTTGGGCCTCAATGTGATCGCCCTCTACATCGTGCGTACTTATCGGGAGCAATACGAATGACCCATATCTCACTGCTCAACCAAGACGCGCGCACAGCGAAGCGTAACCGCGCCGAGACGCGGTTCAAGGCCTACGGTTTGATCGCGATCGGCATCGGGATGCTGATGCTCATGGTGTTGCTGACCACAATCGTTAGC
Source organism: uncultured Sulfitobacter sp. (assembly GCA_963933905.1). Taxonomy (GTDB): domain Bacteria; phylum Pseudomonadota; class Alphaproteobacteria; order Rhodobacterales; family Rhodobacteraceae; genus Sulfitobacter. Next base: position 8,199 of record CAWVWS010000027.1, on the reverse strand, counting down.
CGTGGCACTGGCGCGTTTCAGCAAACGTTTCTCACCCTTGATGTGACGCTGGACGCTGCAAAGCTCGACAAAAAGGGCGAGCGGAATATCGAGGATATCAAGAAGGTTTCGACCTTTGGATACAAGCCGCTGCTGGTCGATGCATTCGAGCAGTTGGCGTCCAGTGGCGCGGTGCAATCCGATCTCAAACCCAAAGACATGGCGGATATCCTGTCCAAAGGGGCCGAAGCGCAGATACGTGATGCGGTGCTGGCGGATCCCACGCTGATTGGTCAAACTGTCTCGTTTGATTTTCTGGCCTCTGGCCGTGTTGATGGCTACCTCAAGGACCGCGTGACCCGTGAGAGCATTGTGAACGACAAGAATATCAGTCCAGAGCAGTTGGACCTAGTCGATCAGATGCGGGATGCGGGTGTGTTGGGTAAGAAGTTCAACATCGCTTTCATCACAGGCTCTGACAGTTCCGATGCGCGGCCAGAGGCGGCGGGGATGGGCGTATCCATGGTAGGCTCGCTCATGATGATGTTGGTGGTGCTGGCGCTGGCCCTGCCTATCGGTGTGGCGGCGTCAATATACCTTGAGGAATTTGCACCAAAAAACTGGATCACCGATATCATCGAAGTGAATATTTCCAACCTCGCCGCTGTCCCCTCGATTGTGTTCGGTATCCTTGGCTTGGCGGTCTTCATCAACTACATGCACCTGCCCAACTCCGCACCTTTGGTAGGCGGTCTGGTCCTCACGCTGATGACGTTGCCAACGATCATCATCTCGACGCGAGCGTCCCTGAAATCTGTCCCACCCAGCATTCGTGATGCGGCTTTGGGCGTTGGTGCATCCAAGATGCAGTCGGTCTCCCACCATGTGCTGCCGCTTGCGGCGCCCGGCATCCTGACAGGGACGATCATCGGTCTGGCCCAAGCCTTGGGTGAGACTGCGCCATTGCTGTTAATCGGCATGGTGGGCTTTATCGCGTCCAACGGGCCCGAGAATATTACCGAAGGGTTGATGAACCCCAACTCCGCGATGCCTGCACAGATTTATGAGTGGGCCAAGCGTGCCGACCCTGCCTTCTATGAGCGCGCATGGGGCGGCATCATCATCCTGCTGGTGTTTCTCATCACCATGAACTTTATCGCGGTCATGCTGCGTCGCCGGTTCGAGCGGCGCTGGTAGAAAGGGCGATATCATGCAAGACATACTTCAAACATCGGAGGCTCCTGTGGCCAATACGTCCAAAATTTCCGCCAAAGGCGTCCAAGTCTATTATGCCGACAATCACGCAATCAAAGACGTTGATGTCGAGATAGAGGATAAGACCGTCACGGCGTTCATCGGCCCTTCAGGCTGTGGCAAGTCCACCTTCCTGCGTTGCATCAACCGCATGAACGACACGATTGATATCTGCCGTGTACAAGGCCAGATTTTGATCGACGGCGAGGATATCTATGACCCTGCTGTTGATCCTGTCCAGCTGCGTGCCAAGGTCGGTATGGTGTTTCAAAAGCCTAATCCGTTCCCGAAGTCGATCTATGACAATGTGGCCTACGGCCCGCGCATTCACGGTCTTGCCCGTAACAAGGCCGAGCTTGACGAGATTGTGGAGAAAGCGCTCCGGCGTGGGGCAATCTGGGACGAGGTGAAGGACCGCTTGCAAGCGCCGGGAACGGGCCTGTCTGGAGGTCAGCAGCAACGCTTGTGCATTGCACGTGCGATCGCGACCGAGCCAGAAGTCCTGCTCATGGACGAGCCGTGTTCGGCGCTTGACCCGATTGCCACGGCACAAGTGGAAGAATTGATTGATGAGTTGCGCCAGAGCTATTCTGTCGTCATCGTTACCCACTCCATGCAGCAGGCCGCACGGGTGAGCCAGCGCACAGCGTTTTTCCACCTCGGTAATCTGGTCGAATTCGGTGACACCGACAAGATTTTCACCACCCCCGAAGACCCGCGCACGGAAAGCTATATCACCGGAAGGATTGGGTAGACCCATGGAAGAGACAAACCACATCGCCTCCGCATTCGACCGCGACCTCGAGAAAGTTCAGGCCCAGATCATGAAGATGGGCGGGCTGGTCGAGGAAGCGATCCGCCTTGCCGCAAAAAGCCTTGAGACCCGCGACGAGCCTCTGGCCGAGCAGGTCCGTGCCGCGGATAAACAAATCGACATACTGGAGGCCCAAATCAACGAGAATGCCGCGCGGGTGATTGCCCTGCGCGCGCCCACGGCGATTGACCTGCGGATGATCCTCAGCGTGATGAAAATCTCTGGAAATCTTGAGCGCATCGGTGACTATGCCAAGAACATGGCCAAACGGACCAGTGTCTTGTCCCAAATGCCGCCTGTGAATGACAGCACCGCAGCGATCCGCCGCATGGCACGGCTGGCCGGGGAAATGCTCAAGGATTCGCTCGACGCTTATATTCGCCGCGATGCGGAACTGGCCGCTGATGTGATTGCCCGCGATGAAGAGCTGGACCAGATGTATGATGGTCTGTTCCGCGAATTCCTCACCTTTATGATGGAAGACCCGCGCAATATCACCGCCTGCATGCACATGCATTTCATTGCCAAAAACGTCGAGCGGATGGGCGATCATTGCACCTCGATGGCCGAGCAGGTGATCTATCTTGTGACAGGTGCTACACCTGATGATCCGCGGCCCAAAGCGGACGAGACATCGCTGAACATACAGGACTAAGCCCTATGTCTGCTGCACAAATCCAAGTGCTTTTGGTGGAGGACGAGCCCGCACAACGCGAAGTGCTGGCCTATAACCTCGAGGCCGAGGGATATCTTGTGCGGCAGGCCCAAAACGGCGAAGAGGCGATGCTGCTCATTAACGAGGCAGCGCCCAATCTGATTATTCTGGATTGGATGATGCCGCTCATGTCTGGGATCGAAGTATGCAGGCAGGTGAAAACAAGGCCCGAGACGCGGGCGATCCCTGTCATAATGCTCAGCGCGCGTTCGGAAGAAGTGGACGCGGTGCGCGGCCTTGATACAGGGGCGGACGACTATGTCATGAAGCCCTATAACCTGCGCGAGTTGATGGCGCGGGTGCGTAACCAGTTGCGGCGTACAAGGCCGGCGGCGGCTGGTGTGGTTCTAACCCATGATGACATTACGCTGAACCCCGAGACCCACCGCGTCACGAGAGGGGATGCGGAAGTGAAGCTTGGCCCCACAGAATACCGTTTGCTGGTGACATTCATGGAAAAACAGGGTCGCGTGCTCAGCCGTGAGCAGTTGCTTGATCTGGTATGGGCGCGCGATGTCTATGTGGATACGCGGACGGTGGATGTGCATATTGCGCGGCTGCGCAAACTGCTAAAAGGGCAGGGTGGCACGGACCCGATCAGGACCGTGCGGGGAACAGGGTACTCTCTGGGGTAAACCTGCGTCTGAGGTTATTTTGGGGATTCGAGTTTATGGGCCAAAAGAAGCGGGCCTAGAGGGCCAGGTCCCGTTGGTCCGTGCGTCCCATGCTGATGACAAGAGGATCTTCATTCTGGCGCGCTTGGAACGCGGCTTTGCTGTCGATGCCTTGCCATTCTATTTTGATAAGGGCCTGTGCCACTGCACTGCCTAATGTCGTGCCGGGACCAGTGATGATGAACCGTTCGGGGGCAAAATTGCAGGCGGCGGAGATGACCGCCGCGGTGAAATTATAGGTTTGGGTCACTTGGTGACCAAGGGTGTAGTCGCGCAGTGCTGTCAGGTTGGCTGATTTCGGATACCAGACGCTCCCGCGTCCGTCGATCAGAGCCGTTTTGGGATCCGTGAACAAGGATTGTGGTAGGGCATCTTGGCCCATCTGTGCCACCTCCTGCATCTCGGGTGTGTGAAAGGCGGCGTGGTTGGGCAGGCGCAGTGGTTTGCGTGTGTCATCTGCGTTTGTGGCCTGCTCAAAGGCTTTCAGGCCTGCCTCATTGCCTGCAACAACCAGCATGCCGCCCAGATGTATAGACAGCGCCAAGCGATGTTCGGGCTGTGCATCAATGGTGGCGATCAGGCTGTGCAGGCGTTCCTCCTCATCGGGAATTGGCTGCCAGTTTTCATCCACAAAGGACATGAGAACCTGACCGCCTGTGCCATACGCGTGCATGAAATTGCCCATGGTGTTCACGATCTTCATGCCGCCGAATGGGTCCGCTCCGCCGCCTGCGGCGAGGGCAATGTACCAGCCCAGCGAATTGCCCGTCACGGCGAGAATTTCATGGCTGCGGTGGGCAGCCTGTGCGTCGAGATAACTGCACGCATAGATCAGCGGCGAGGCGTTATCGCCAGTCGTGTGGCGTGCGCCCGAGAAATGTGGCGCTGTGTCGAGATCGGTCAGGGTTTGCTGACCAGCTTGCGCGCGAAAATCGTCCCACTGCGCAATCAGGGAATTGCCCCCATGAGTGCTGGTGAGCGTGCCAAGCTCTGCCTTGTTATAGGTTCCACGACCCGGACAGATGAGGACGGCGGTGGGGCGGCTCATGATGCCACCAATGCGGTTGCCGCTGCGATGATGCTGTCGGTCGAGGGCAGGGTGGCCGCATAGGCGGGTCCCGTGGCGATAAAGCTGTCTTCGGCGGTGACGCGGGCGGCTCTGACGCGCCCTGCCTCGGTGAGTAGTGTCATCAGCGCCTCTGATTGGCTGCCCGTGGCGCGGCATTCATCGACGACAAGGATATTGGTACAATCTCTTGTCGCCTCAAGAATTGCACCTATCGGCAAGGGCGCAAGCCAGCGCATGTCGATCACGCGGGCATTGATGCCACTTGCAGCAAGGGTTTTGCGCGCCTTGGTCGAGAGATAATAGCCGTTGGCGTAGCTTACGATCGCCAGATCGGTGCCGTCACCCTGTACGCCGATTTCGCCCAGCGGCAGGCGGCGGTCTGGCGCGGGATAGGGCGTGAGCCATCCTGCATCGCCGTCTTCGTGCAAATCGCGCATGGGATAGAGGGCTATAGGCTCGACAAACACCACAACCCGCTGTTCCTCGCGCGCAAGGCGCACACACTCGCGCAGCATCATCGCGGCATCCGCACCATTGGAGGGGCAGGCGATGATGAGGCCTGGAATGTCGCGCAGCACAGCCAGCGAGTTGTCATTATGAAAATGTCCGCCAAAGCCTTTTTGATAGCCAAGGCCCGCAATACGCAGCACCATCGGGTTGGTGTATTGGCCGTCCGAGAAAAAGCTTAGGGTGGCCGCTTCGCCACGCAGCTGGTCCTCGGCATTGTGCAAATAAGCGAGGAACTGGATTTCGGGGATCGGCACAAAGCCGTTATGTGCCATTCCAATGGCGAGGCCCAAAATGGATTGCTCGTCCAGCAGCGTATCGATGACGCGGTCAGGGCCAAAGCGGCTTTGCAGTTTTTGGGTGATGCCGTAGACGCCCCCTTTGCGGCCCACATCTTCACCAGCGACGATAATCTCACCGTGCTCTAGCATGAGGTCGGTGAGCGCCCAACCCAACAGACGGTTAAGCGGCTGTGGCTCTTTCATCTGCTTGATATCATTTCCAAAAAACCCAGCACGGGCTTCTGGCGTGGGACCGTTGGAGGGCGCGCAAATGCGGGCAGGGGGAATGATGCTGCCCATTACGCCTGTGGCGTTGGTCAGGGTTTTCTGCTGCATCACTTCTGTGGCAACGCGGGTGCAGGTGTTTTCTATTTCATGATATATTTCAAGTGTTTCAGATGGGGGGCTAACGTCCGCATCCCGCAAGATCCGAGCAGAATGGAGCAGCGGGTCATTGGCCTCAGACGCTTCAATCGCTGTCTTGTCGCGATAGGTCATTTCAACGTCAGAACCTGCATGACCATAAAGACGCACCGTGCTCACATGCAAAAACGCTGGTTTGCGTGTGCGGCGGACATAGTCTGCGGCTGCTTGGGACACGCGCAGGGTTTGCGCCATATCCAGCCCGTTACAGGCAAAATACTTGAGGCCGGGCCGGTGGGCATAGTTTGCCGCAACCCAACCACGTGGCGTGGGAACAGAGATGCCTATACCGTTGTCTTCACAAACAAAAAGCAACGGCATGGGGACAGACTGAAAGCTGGTCCAGCAGGCCGTGTTAATCGCACCTTGAGCCGTGGAATGGTTAGACGAGGCATCGCCGAAACTGCACATGATGATGCTGTCATCGGGCAGGCACTGGTGCTCTGGCGGGCAGCGGCGCGCGAGGCCAATGGAATAGGCTGCGCCAACAGCCTTGGGTAAATGACTAGCGATTGTAGAGGTTTGTGGGGGGATGTTAAGGTAGTGAGAGCCCAGAACCTTATGCCGTCCGCCCGAAATCGGATCAGCAGCAGCTGCACGAAAACTCAGTAGCATGTCCCAGACAGGGCTTTGACCGGGGACTTGTGCGGCGCGCTGGATCTGGAACGCGGCATCGCGGTAGTGCAGGAACGCCATGTCGGTGGGCCTGAGTGCCTCTGCGACCGCTGCCATACCTTCGTGGCCTGACGATCCGATGGTGTAGAACCCTTTGCCTTGTGACTGCATCACGCGGCTGATGCGGTCAAGTTGGCGGCTCAGTGTCTGGCTGCGGAATATCTCCATCAGTTTTGCCGGCTTGATCGTGGGATCAGGCGCAGGACCCTCGGGCAGATCATTGGCGGCGAGCCGTCTCAGGAAGTTCTGGTGGACGATAGCAGCACGATCCATGGGGCTCTCCGGCAGCGAATAGGGTTGCGCGCAGGTTTCATGACACCTCTAGTGAGGTCAATGCTCATTTGTTGTGTGAGGGTATGGGATGCGTTGTCTGGCGATCTTGAGCGTATTAATTGTATAATCAGTATTATGTAATATAAATAGATGCTGAAACCCAGCATGATAGCGCGTTCACGACAACATAGTCGTGTGTGGCCATATGGCCCGTTACGCGCGCCGCTGTCGTGTGACCACTGGACAGAGTCCTCAATGGCTGGCAAAGTTTCTTCAACATTATTACATCGGAATGATTATGCCTTCGGTTCTTATTTTGAACGGCCCTAACCTCAATTTGCTGGGGCAGCGCCAACCAGACGTGTATGGCCGCGCCACTCTGGCGGATATCGAGGCCTCTTGTGCGGTGCATGCTGCGACACGCGGCCTTGATGTCTCGTTTCTACAGTCCAACCATGAGGGCATGATGATTGATACCGTGCACGCCGCCAAGGGCGTTCATGACGCGCTGGTAATTAACGCTGGCGCCTATACACATACCTCGATTGCGCTGATGGATGCGGTTGCCTCGGTCGAGCTGCCGATGGTTGAAGTGCATCTGAGCAATATCCATGCGCGTGAGCCGTTCCGACACGTCTCCTATTTGTCAAAGGTTGCTGTGGGGCAAATCTGTGGCTTCGGGCCTCAGGGCTATCTCTTGGCGCTTGATGCGCTGGCAGAACGGTTGTCAGCGTCATGAGCCTGCGCAGTTATCTTCTGGGCGTTGCGGACAGCAAAAGCATCGAAGAGCTTTGGGAAGCGCATGTGGCAAAGATGGGCGAATTCGGGTTTGATCGTTTGCTCTATGGGTTTACCCGATACCGCACCTCGACCTCGCTCGGCGATCCAAGCGATTTTATCATTCTAACCAACCACAGCCGCGCCTATACGGATGTCTTCCTTGATGAAGGTCACTATTTCCATGCGCCTATGGTACATTGGGCGCTAGCCAATGAAGGTGCAAAAAGCTGGAAAATTTTGGGTGAAATGGACCGTTCAAAAACGCTGAGCAAAGAAGAACGCCGCGTGCTGGAATTCAACCGTGATATGTGAGTGACGGCGGGATATTCGATCAGCTTCAAGTCGATCTCGGCGCGTTCTAAAGGTGCAATAGCGCTGACCGCGCAGCCCGATATGGATCAAAGCGATATTGACGCTGTTTGGGCCGAACATGGTTCCGATATCACCCTGATGAACAACATCGTTCACCTCAAAATCCTCACCTTGCCCTATACGGCCCCAAACCGCGCCCTCACGCCGCGGCAGGTTGAAGCGCTGGAATGGGTCGGTGACGGCAAGACAACCCAGGACATTGCGATGCTCATGGGGCTGACGCCTGCGACAGTTGAAAAGCACCTCAGACTGGCACGCGAAGCACTGGCCGTTGAAACAACGGCCAGTGCCGTTATGAAAGCCGCATTTGCCAATCAAATGTTTGGTTTATACCGCAGTTACCCTAAAACCCGAAGATTTTGGTCTGAGATGATGCAGAAATT
>CAWVWS010000026.1:0-25813 GCA_963933905.1 uncultured Sulfitobacter sp. | reverse complement strand
ATCCAAACCCGCAAACTCTCGTTATGAATGAGGGAGCCTAGGGGGGAAGGTCAGAAAAATATCAAAAGTAGGGGGCTCACTAAGGGATATCCAATACCTCGCTGGGCACTCATCCTTACAAACAACTCAGAGATATATTGAGGGAAATACGCAATCTAAGATAAAGGTCGTGGATCTAATCTAACTCTACCCAAACCTTCTCTTCGGCTCCAATCACTTCATACTTGCGCCGTCTCTCTAACCTTTTCTTATACTTGGACAATGTTACCCACACCAACTTGGGATAATATCTCTTGCCGGTGGGGGTTGGAATACAACGTTCATTCAAGTGATTAGAGATATCCACACTACTCCAACCATCGTTATGTAATTTGTAGATATACTCTAATCTATCAAATCTCCCCTCATTCAAGGAGATCATACTTAAACTAGTTGTTTGTATTTCTATAACAAAATCAATAACAATATGTATTATTTGAAGTTCATTCCACAGTCACGGACTTGGCGAGGTTGCGGGGCTGGTCCACATCGGTGCCTTTGGCAACTGCTGTGTGATAGGCCAGAAGCTGGGCAGGGATCGCATAAAGGATCGGGGCCACGGCATCGGAGACATCGGGCATCTCGATGGTATCCCAGACACCATCGCTTGCCTTGTTCAGCCCTTCGCGATCGGAGATCAGGATGACTTTTCCCTTGCGCGCCATGACTTCCTGCATGTTGCTCACGGTCTTGTCAAAGAGGTTGTCGCGCGGGGCCAGAACGACCACGGGCACGTTTTCATCGACAAGTGCGATCGGGCCATGTTTGAGCTCACCTGATGCATAAGCTTCGGCGTGTATATAGCTGATTTCTTTTAGTTTAAGCGCCCCTTCATGGGCGAGGGGGTAGAGGGGGCCACGGCCTAGAAACAGCACATCGCGGGCATTGGAGAGCTTGCGCGCTGTAGTGGCGATGGCGTCGCTTTGATCCAGTGCTTCGGCCATGAGCGCAGGCAGGCGGCGCAGTTGTGCGAGGTGGTCTTGCCGCTGCTCCTCGGTGATCGCACTACGGTCTGCGGCGGCCTTGAGCGCAAGCAGGAACAGCACGGTTAGTTGGCAAGTGAAGGCCTTGGTCGAGGCGACGCCGATCTCGACGCCTGCATGGATCGGCAGGGCCAGATCGCTTTCACGGGCGATGGAGGACTCAGAAACGTTGACCACCGACATGATCTTGTCTGCTTTGCCTTCGCAATAGCGCAGGGCGGCGAGCGTGTCCGCTGTCTCGCCTGATTGGCTGACGAACAGTGCTACGGACCGCGCAGGGATTGGCGGCTCGCGGTAGCGGAACTCAGACGCGACATCGACTTCGACGGGGAGGCGGGCGATCTGCTCGAACCAGTATTTCGCCGTGAGACAGGCGAGGAAGGCCGTGCCGCAGGCGACCATGGTGATGCGGTCCACATTTGCGAAGTCTATCTGTGGGTCGGGCAGGCGGATCTCGCCTGATTTGCTGAGATAATGACCAAGCGCCTCGGCGATCACGGTGGGCTGCTCCGCGATTTCCTTGGCCATAAAGTGTTTGTGGCCGCCTTTGTCGATGCGCGTCGCGCTGATTTCGATCTTGCGGATTTCACGGTTGGCGGGTTTGCCTGCCGCGTTGAAGACAGACGCGCCTGCACGGGTGAGAATGGCATAATCGCCTTCTTCAAGGTAGCTGATGCGGTCTGTCATGGGCGACAGCGCAATGGCATCAGAGCCCACGAACATTTCGCCGTCACCGTAGCCGATGGCAAGTGGCGAGCCTTTGCGCGCGGCAATCATCAGATCGTCCTCACCGTCAAAGAGGAAGGCCAAGGCGAATGCACCGAGAAGCTTGCTCAGGGTTTTGATTGCGGCCTCTTGCGGCGACAGGCCCTCAGCTATGAAGTGCTGGGCCAGCATTGCGACTGTTTCAGTGTCGGTATCGGTGACGGGGGTCAGGCCATACTCAGCCAACTCGACGCGCAATTCGCGGAAGTTCTCGATGATGCCGTTGTGCACGACTGCAACGGGGCCAGCCTGATGGGGATGGGCGTTGCCGACATTTGGCTCACCGTGCGTGGCCCAGCGGGTGTGGCCGATGCCGGACTTCCCCGACAGCGGCTGATGCACCAGCAGATCGCCGAGGTTGACCAGTTTGCCCACTGCGCGGCGGCAGTCCAGCGTGCCTGCGTTGACTGTGGCGATGCCGGCGCTGTCATAGCCGCGATATTCGAGGCGTTTGAGCGCCTCGACCAGAATGGGCGCTGCTTCGTGGTTGCCCAAGACCCCTACAATTCCGCACATATCAGCTACTCCGCTGCAATTTGGCCTTTTTGGCCTTTAACATATCCATCAATTTACGCGCCATTCCCGGTTTTTCGATTTGCGGGGCGCGGGCAAGTGCAAGCGCGTCAGGCTCCACATCCGAAGTGATGACCGAGCCTGATCCTGTCATGGCACCGTCGCCCACATGGACGGGGGCCACAAGCATGGTGTTGGACCCGATAAAGGCGCGCGCACCGATGTGGGTGTGGTGCTTCATCACGCCGTCATAGTTGCAGGTGATGGTCCCTGCACCGATATTCGCATGTGCGCCGACAAAGGCGTCACCGATATAGCTGAGGTGATTGACCTTGGCCCCTTCGGCGAGCACGGCATTCTTGATCTCGACGAAATTGCCGACGCGGGCGTTCTCTTCCAGCTCCGCACCGGGACGCAGGCGGGCATAGGGGCCGACGATAGCCCCTTGGGAGACATGACAGCCCTCAAGATGGCTGAAGGCACGGATGCGCGCGCCGCTTTCGACTGTGACGCCAGCGCCGAAAACCACATTCGGCTCTATCAGCGCATCGCGGCCAATGACTGTATCACGGGCGAGGAAAACCGTGTCAGGGGCTTGCAGCGTTACACCGTCCTCGATGAGGACCGCACGGGCGCGGTCCTGAAAGGCGGCTTCGGCCTCGGCCAGTTGGGCGCGGGAGTTGACGCCGAGGGTCTCGGCCTCGTCGCAGGTGACCGCAGTCGCTTTGAGGCCGCGGCTAGGGGCAAGGCCGATGATGTCGGTGAGATAGTATTCGCCAGAGGCGTTTTCATTGCCCACAGCGTCGATTAAATCAAACAGCAGGTCTGCGTTACAGGCGATCACACCGCTGTTGCATAGGGTGATGGCGCGCTCGGCCTCGGTGGCGTCTTTGAACTCAACGATCCGCTCCAGCGAGGGACCGTCCATGACCAAACGGCCATAGCGGCCCGGATCAGCAGCCTCAAACGCCAGCACAACCACATCGGCGTCTTTGGCGGCAGCCATCATCGCCTCAAGGGTTTCGGGAGAGACAAAAGGCGTATCGCCGTAGAGGACAATTGCAGTGCCGTTGAACCCTGACAGGGCGTCGCGCGCTTGGGCGACGGCATGGGCGGTGCCAAGCTGCTCGGACTGCAGCACAACCTGCGCTTCCTCGTCAAAGCTTTGGGCGGCGGCGGTAACCGCTTTAGCACCGTGGCCTGCCACAACGATCGTGTGGATCGGTTCAAGTGTGGCACCTGCCGCCATTGCATGCACCAGCATCGGATCACCGGCAATCGGGTGCAGCACTTTGGGCAGCTCCGAGTTCATTCGCGTGCCCTTGCCTGCGGCAAGGATGATCAGGCTCGTCTTCATGTGCTGTCCGTTCTGCTCTTTTGTGTTTTTCCCTGTTTAACCGATGCGCGGCGTCGCGCAAGGTGGGCGGGATCACTTAGGGTTGCAGCTTGCAACACTTATGGGTGCACGGTAGGCGGATTATAGCGATATATTGGGGGAGCATGATGAAGACAGTGGTATTCGATCTCGACGGCACATTAGCCGACACAAGCGGTGATTTGATCGCGGCGGCCAATGCGTGTTTCCGCGATATGGGGGCCGGTGATGTGCTGGACCCTACCAAAGACGCGGGCACGGCCCTGCGCGGCGGGCGCGCGATGCTGCGGCTGGGGATGGAGCGGATGGGCAAGCCGTCTGATGATCCGCTGATTGATGAGTATTACGATGCGCTGCTTTATCATTATGCGCGCGATATCGACACCCACACGCGCCTTTATGATGGCGCGATGGACGCGGTGACGGAGTTGAAAGCACGCGGCTTTATCGTGGCGATTTGCACGAACAAGCCTGAGGCGCTGGCGCGGACGCTGCTCACGCAGCTGGGCATTCTCGAGGAATTTGCGGCCATGTTGGGTGCCGATACGCTGGCTGTGCGCAAGCCCGATCCGGAGCACCTAAATGAGACGGTGCGCCGCGCGGGGGGCGATCCTGCGCAATGCGTGCTGGTCGGCGACAGTGACACCGACCGCAATACGTCAAAAGCGGCAGGCACCGCGTCGATTTTGGTGACATTCGGCCCTGCGGGTGGTGATATGGCTGCACTGGCGCCAGAAGCATTGCTTGAGCAGTATAGCGATCTGCCCGATCTGGTGGAGCAGTTGTTGGGAAAGGTCTGATGCCATGAGTGACGTGTTCAAAGGCAGCTTTACACAGCAAGAGCCGATCCCAGAGGCGGGGATCGAAGCGGCGGTGGCCGTGATGCGCAGTGGACGCTTGCACCGATATAACACTGTCGCAGGCGAGACAGCTCAGACTGTGCTGCTAGAGCAGGAGTTTGCCGCCTCAGTGGGGATGAAATACTGCCTTGCCGTTGCTTCTGGCGGCTATGCCATGGCCACGGCGCTGCGGGCTGTCGGGGTCAAAGCAGGAGACCGCGTGCTGACCAATGCCTTTACGCTGGCCCCTGTGCCGGGGGCGATTGCTGCGGTGGGGGCGGTGCCTGTCTTTGTGGGTGTGACGCCTGCGCTGGTCCTCGACCTTGATGATCTGGCGGCCAAGGCTGGTGAGGGCGGTGTCCTGTTGCTCAGCCATATGCGCGGACATATCTGCGACATGGAGCGCATTATGGAGATTTGTGATGCGGCTGACATCATGGTGATCGAGGATTGCGCCCATACCATGGGAGCCGCGTGGAAGGGCAAACCCTCGGGCACGTGGGGCAAGGTCGGCTGCTACTCCTGCCAGACCTACAAGCATGTGAACGCAGGCGAGGGCGGTTTGTTTGTCACTGAAGACGCCGAAGTCGCTGCCCGTGCGATTATGTATTCAGGCAGCTATATGCTCTATGAGACGCACCTTGCCGGCCCGCCGAAAGAGGTGTTCGAGACAATCCGCTACGAGACGCCCAATATCTCGGGGCGCATGGACAATCTGCGCGCGGCGATCCTGCGGCCACAGCTTGCCGATCTCGCAACGCAATGTGCGCGCTGGAACGAGCGGTATTTTGCGATTGAAGCGGGGCTGCGCGACACGACCGGACTAACAGTTATCGAGCGGCCAGCGGAAGAAGCCATCGTCGGCTCGTCGATCCAGTTCCTGCTGGACGGTTGGAACGGCGCATCGGTGCAAGAGCTGCTGGCCCGCTGCAAGGCACGGGGTGTCGAGCTGAAGTGGTTTGGCAATGCGGAGCCTGTGGGCTTCACCAGCCGCTATGACAGCTGGCGCTATGTGGATGCCCCCGCAATGCCCGCCAGTGACAAAGTGCTGGCAGGGATCGTGGACATGCGCGTGCCGCTGACCTTCACCCTTGAGGATTGTGCGCAGATTGCACGGATTATCCGCGAGGAGGTTGGCAGGGTTTACCAATCCGCTGTCTGATCCAAACGGGCGCTAACGCGCATTTCATTTGTTTTGTTTCGCATCCTGCATCTGTGCGGTTCGCAGTTGTCGTTGGTGTATGTCGCGGCGATGCGGTGCTTGACCTGTGGTCTTGTATCTGCAACTATTGAACAAGCGTTCAATAAATTCGGGTCGAGGGAGATGGTCCATGTTTAATGCCACGATGAAGTTTGATCTGGGGGAAGATGTAAATGCGCTGCGCGAAATGGCGCACCGCTGGGCGCAAGAGCGGGTGCGCCCGATGGCCAAGGATATTGATGCAGCCAATCTGTTCCCCTCCGAGCTGTGGCGCGAGATGGGAGAGCTGGGCTTGCTTGGTATGACTGTAGATGAGCAGTGGGGCGGCACGGGCATGGGATACCTTGCGCATACTGTCGCAGTTGAGGAGATCGCGCGGGCGAGCGCCTCTGTTTCGCTGTCCTACGGTGCGCACTCCAACCTTTGCGTCAACCAGATCAGCCTGAATGGCACGGACGAGCAGCGGGCGAAGTATTTGCCTAAACTGTGCTCGGGCGAGCATGTGGGTGCTTTGGCGATGTCGGAGACGAGCGCCGGATCGGACGTTGTCTCGATGAAGCTGGGTGCGGAAAAGCGTAACGACCACTACCGTTTGAGCGGGAATAAATACTGGATCACCAATGGCTGTGATGCCGAGACTTTGGTGGTCTATGCCAAGACGGACAAGGATGCGGGGTCCAAGGGGATCACTGCGTTCCTGATCGAAAAGAGCATGACTGGTTTCACGACAAGCCCGCATTTTGACAAGCTTGGGATGCGCGGCTCGAATACCGCCGAGCTGATCTTTGATGATTGTGAAGTGCCGTTCGAGAATGTCTTGGGCGAGGAGGGGCGCGGGGTGCGCGTTCTCATGTCCGGTCTGGATTATGAGCGTGTGGTGCTGGCTGGCATCGGCCTTGGCCTCATGGCCGCCTGTCTGGATGAAATCATGCCCTATATGGCAGAGCGCAAGCAGTTCGGTCAGCCCATTGGCAGCTTCCAGCTAATGCAGGGCAAGATGGCGGATATGTACACGGCGATGAACTCCGCGCGTGCCTATGTTTATGAAGTGGCCAAGGCCTGCGATCGCGGTGAAGTGACCCGCGCGGATGCGGCGGCTTGCTGTCTTTATGCCTCCGAGCAGGCGATGGTGCAGGCGCATCAGGCCATTCAGGCGATGGGCGGTGCAGGCTATATGTCCGACAGCCCTGTGGCGCGTATTTTCCGCGATGCAAAGCTGATGGAGATTGGCGCAGGCACCTCCGAGATCCGCCGCATGCTGGTGGGACGCGAGATGATGGCGGCGATGTCGTGACGAAGGCGCGCAGGGAAATATCGTGATCAACAGGCTGCCGGGTCTGGATGGGGAGGGGCGCTGGGACATTCCAGTGCGCCTCAACATGGCGCGGCAGTGTTTGGACAATCCTGCGGAGCAAGTGGCGGTAA
Organism: uncultured Sulfitobacter sp.; assembly: GCA_963933905.1. Taxonomy (GTDB): domain Bacteria; phylum Pseudomonadota; class Alphaproteobacteria; order Rhodobacterales; family Rhodobacteraceae; genus Sulfitobacter. Next base: position 18,673 of record CAWVWS010000026.1, on the reverse strand, counting down.
TTGATCTTACGGGCGCTGTGCGGGTCGATGTGACCTATGGGCGTTTGGGTGAGATGGTGGACGGGCTGGCGCGTGCGCTTGGCGGGCGTGTGCAGGCGGGTGACCGTTTAGGCGTGCTGCTGAGCCAGTCGCCATGGTGCGTTGCGGCACATCTTGCGATCTGGAAAATCGGTGCAATTTCAGTGCCTTTGTTCAAACTCTTTAAGCATGATGCGCTTGCCTCGCGCATCGGGGATAGTGGGCTGGAGCTGGTCCTGACCGATGCTGAAGGCATGACGCTGCTGGGCGATCTGGCGACAGGGTGGCTGGTGGATGAAGTGGGACTGGAGGGCGCGGATGTGCCCTTTGCCGACACGGGGCCAGACGATCCTGCGGTGCTGATCTATACCTCTGGCACGACGGGTACACCCAAAGGGGCGCTGCACGGGCATCGTATTTTGACAGGGCATCTGCCCGGTGTTGCCACCAGCCATGACTATCTGGGCCAAGATGGGGATTGCCTTTGGACCCCGGCGGATTGGGCGTGGATTGGTGGACTGTTCGATGTTGCGATGCCCGCGCTGGCGCTGGGTGTGCCTGTGGTCGCGGCGCGGATGGCGAAATTCGACGTGGATGAATGCGCGAGGATCATCGCGCAAGGTACTGTGCAAAATGTATTTTTCCCACCGACTGCGTTGCGGATTCTCAAGGCTGCGGATGTGCGGATTGAGGGTCTGCGCTCTGTTGCCAGTGGGGGTGAGCCGCTGGGCGCGCAGATGCTGGCGTGGGGGCGTGAGGCCTTGGGTGTCGAGATCAACGAGTTCTACGGCCAGACGGAATGTAACATGGTTGCGAGCAGTTGTGGCGCCGCCTTTGCCGCCCGTGCTGGCTGTATTGGCAAGGCTGTGACGGGGTTCGAGATTGCTGTGCTGGACGGTGATGCGCCTACGCAGGGTGAGGGCGATGTGGCTGTGCGGCGTGGGGCTGCGTCGATGATGCTCGGCTATTGGCAGCGTCCTGAGGAGACCGCGGCGAAGTTTCGCGGCGATTGGATGCTGACCGGAGATCGCGGCATTTGGCAGGGGGACTTTCTGCGCTTTGTCGGGCGCGAGGATGATGTGATTACGTCGAGCGGTTACCGCATTGGCCCTGCCGAGATCGAGGATTGTTTGCTGACCCATCCGAGCGTTGCGACTGTGGGCGTTGTGGGCAAGCCTGATGCGCTGCGCACGGAAGTGGTGAAGGCCTATGTCGTTCTAAAAGAAGGCGCTGAAGTGGGTGCGCTTGAGCTTCAGGACTGGGTTAAGGATCGCCTTGCAAGCTATTCTTATCCAAGAGAAATTGAATTTCTGGATGCGCTGCCGATGACGGTGACTGGCAAAGTCATTCGTAAAGACCTCAAACAACGCGCGGTTGAGGAAGGCATCCTATGAGCCAGATTTTGGACAGTTTGGCAGGGTTTAAATGCCCCAATTGCAGGTCTGGGTTTCATTGGAAATACGTGCGCGAGTTGCTGTGGCGCAACCGTGTGTGGACGTTTTTCCTTCCCCGAGGGGTCTCGCATAGGTCGTTTTACACCCCGCCCGAGCGTTCGGAAGTGCGGTGCCATGATTGCCTGATGGACTTGCGCCTGCCAAAACTGCAAATCTGGGTTGTTGAGGGTGTGTGCTGGAGCCTGACAATCGCATTGTTCATTGGCGGAATCGTCGGGTTTCGGGAGTTTGTGGGCGTGCCCGAAGTTCCATTGCTCCCCGAAGTGCCGACCGGGGATATATTTCGCCGCGGTTCCGAATATTCGCGCGCACAGGACGCGCGCAGGGCGCTGGCGATCCAGGTGATCCTGATCTCGCTGATCATGATACCGCTCTATTATTTCATCGCGCGCTTCGTTTCCTACCGCTTTGTGCGGTTGGAGCGGGCGCTGTGACTGTGTCACATTCTACATCAAAATCGGCCAAAGGGCCGTCCAACCGCAGATATCGCATCTGCAGAAATGCGTGGTTGCCATGAAACTGATGTCCCAAGCTCTCCCGTCCTCGGAAGCGTTCAAAACCAATACAGGCGCTCATCTGGAGGCGCTGGCGCAGGTCCGTGAAGCTGCCCAAGCCGCTGCATTCGGCGGAGGTGAGAAGTCGCGCGACCGTCATATCAGCCGTGGCAAGATGTTGCCGCGGGAGCGGGTGGCGAATTTGCTGGATGCTGGATCGCCGTTTTTGGAAGTGGGCGCAGTTGCGGCGCATGGGCTTTATGGTGGGGCGGCCCCGTGTGCGGGGGTGATTGCGGGTGTGGGCACGGTGCAGGGCCATGAAGTGATGGTGATCTGTAATGACGCCACGGTTAAGGGAGGCACATATTACCCGATGACCGTAAAGAAACACTTAAGAGCGCAGGAAATAGCGGAAGAAAACAATCTGCCCTGCATTTATTTGGTCGATAGTGGCGGCGCGAACCTGCCCAATCAGGATGAGGTGTTTCCCGACCGCGATCACTTTGGCCGTATCTTTTACAATCAGGCGCGGATGAGCGCGAAGGGTATCCCGCAGATTGCTGTCGTTATGGGGTCGTGCACGGCGGGGGGCGCTTATGTGCCTGCCATGTCGGATGTGACAATTATTGTGAAAGAACAAGGGACTATCTTCCTTGCGGGGCCGCCTTTGGTCAAGGCCGCGACAGGGGAAGTTGTTACGGCAGAGGACCTTGGCGGTGGCGATGTGCATACGCGCCTGTCGGGGGTGGCGGATTATCTGGCGGAGGATGATACGCATGCGCTGGCCCTTGCGCGGCGTGCGGTGAGCTATCTCAACCGTGCGAAGCCGAGCACCGTTCAATGGGAGAGTGTGGAAGAGCCTGCCTATGATCCTGATGAGATTTTGGGCGTGGTGCCAGCGGATTTGCGCACGCCCTATGACATTCGCGAAGTGATTGCGCGCACTGTCGACGGCAGCCGATTTGACGAGTTCAAGCCGCGCTTTGGCGAGACTTTGGTGACGGGGTTTGCCCATGTGAAAGGCTGTCCTGTGGGAATCATTGCCAACAATGGTGTGCTGTTTTCCGAGGCCGCGCAGAAGGGTGCGCATTTTGTTGAGTTATGCTCGGCGCGCAATATCCCCTTGGTATTCCTGCAAAATATCACTGGATTCATGGTGGGTCGTAAGTACGAGAATGAGGGTATTGCGCGCCATGGGGCCAAGATGGTCACGGCAGTAGCCTGTACCAATGTGCCCAAGATCACCATGCTGGTGGGCGGTTCTTTCGGGGCTGGCAACTATGGCATGGCGGGGCGTGCATATAGCCCGCGCTTCTTGTGGACATGGCCCAATAGCCGCATTTCGGTGATGGGTGGTGCACAGGCGGCGGGGGTTTTGGCGACGGTGAAGCGTGACGGGATCGAGCGGCAGGGGGGTACATGGTCTGCGGAGGAGGAGGCGGCGTTCAAGCAGCCCACCATTGATATGTTCGAGGAGCAGTCGCATCCGCTCTATGCCTCTGCAAGGCTTTGGGATGACGGGATAATTGATCCGCGCAAGACACGCGACACGCTGTTTTTGAGCCTGTCTGCGAGCCTGAATGCACCGATTGAGCCGACCAAATTCGGCGTGTTCCGCATGTGATTTTAGGGGGGTGTCATTGGTACACCCCGCGTACACCCCCTGTACACCGCTTGGTGTACCTTTTGGAGACTGTCATGACACAAACACTGCAAGAGATTATTGATGCCAACCCCGAGGCGGAGACCTTTCGATTTGGGGACAGCGCAAAGTTGTGCGCGGAAATTCTGGCGCTGGTGCGCAGCGGTAAAAAGACAGCGACCTGCGACGCGGCGGCTTCCTACGGCAAGGGCGGTGATGCGTGGCCCGAAGTGGGGCGGCGCGATGTGGCCCTGAATTGGGACGGGACGCCAGCGGTCATGGTCGAGACTGTTGAGGTCAGCACGCGGCGGTTTTCGGACATGGACGAAGAGTTTGTCGCCGCTCAGGGCGAGTTCCGCGATCTGGCGCATTGGTGCGCGGGATACGAGGCCTATTTCCGCCGCGCAGGCGTCTTTTCCGAGGACATGAAGATCATGTGCGAGCGGTTTAAACTGATAGAGGATTACGCCTGATGTTTGATACAATTCTGATTGCGAACCGTGGCGAGATTGCATGCCGCGTGATGGAGACGGCGCAGGGCATGGGGGTGCGCTGTGTTGCGGTCTATTCCGATGCGGATGCAGGGGCCAAGCATGTGGCGATGGCGGATCTGGCAGTGCATATTGGCGGGTCTGCGCCAGCGGATAGTTATCTGCGGGGCGACGTGATTATTCAGGCGGCATTGGACACGGGCGCGCAGGCGATCCATCCGGGGTATGGCTTTCTCAGCGAGAACCCTGCGTTTGTGGATGCGGTTGAGGCGGCGGGGCTGGTGTTTATCGGGCCATCGGGGGCTGCGATCCGTGCGATGGGGCTCAAGGATGCGGCGAAGGCGTTGATGATTGAGGCGGGGGTGCCTGTCGTACCTGGCTATCATGGGGCCGACCAGTCGGATGACCTATTGGCGGCGGAGGCGGGCAAGATCAGCTTTCCCGTGATGATCAAGGCTGTTGCGGGCGGCGGCGGCAAGGGGATGCGTCTGGTTGAGGAAGCGGGCGGCTTTTCTGATGCGCTTGCCTCGGCGCGGGCGGAGGCGAAGGCGGCATTCGGGAATGCTGACGTGCTGGTCGAGAAGTTTGTGAGCCAGCCGCGCCATATCGAAGTGCAGGTGTTTGGGGATGGCAAGACTGCTGTGCATCTGTTCGAGCGCGACTGCTCGCTTCAGCGGCGTCACCAGAAGGTGATCGAGGAAGCACCCGCACCCGATATGCCAGAGGTGGTCCGCGAAGCGATGGGGCAGGCGGCAGTGCGTGCGGCGGAGGCGATTGGCTATAAGGGAGCGGGTACGGTTGAGTTCATTGTTGACGGTGTGGGCGGGCTGAAAGTCGACGGGTTCTTTTTCATGGAGATGAACACGCGGTTGCAGGTTGAGCATCCTGTGACCGAAGCGATCACTGGTGTTGATCTGGTGGAATGGCAGTTGCGTGTGGCAGCGGGCGAGGACTTGCCGAAGGCACAGGAGGAGCTGTCGATCAGCGGTCATTCCTTTGAGGCGCGGCTTTATGCGGAGGATGTGCCAGCGGGGTTCCTGCCTGCGACGGGGACGTTGACGCATCTGGGGTTTGACCCAGACTGCCGTGCGGATAGCGGCGTGCGCAGTGGCGATACGATCAGCCCGTTCTATGATCCGATGATTGCCAAAGTGATTGTGCATGGGCCGACGCGTGATGTGGCGCTGGCGCGGTTGCGGCAGGCGCTAAGCCGGACGGAAGTGGCGGGAACAGTGACGAACCTGACCTTCCTCGGTGCGCTGGCGGGGCATGAGGGGTTCCGAAAGGGCGAAGTCGATACGGGGCTGATTGCGCGGGATATCGAGGCGCTGACGCAGGTGCCTGTGGTGGAGCCGCGGCATGTGGCGCTGGCGGGCATGGCGGCCTTGGGGCTGTTGGAGACGGGACCCGAGACAGGGTTCACGATTTGGGCGCCATTGTTGCAGCAGGTGATGCTGGGCTGGGGTGAGCAAGAGCAAATCGTGAAGGTCGAGGTCATGGGGCCTGACGCACAGCGCTGGCATATTGGCGATGATGTGGTGGAGGCCAAGCGGATTGGCGGGCGCTGGCAGATTGGTGGCTTGCCTGCCGCGCGGGTGGCTGTGTCTGGTGATACGGTGACTGTGTTTGACGGCTATGGCTTGATCTTCCACCGCATTGATCCGCTGATGCAGGCGACGGGGGCGCAGGGGGATGGCAATCTGATTGAGGCGCCGATGCCCGGGCTGGTGCGGGAGGTGTTTGCAGCCGTGGGGCAGGTCGTGACCAAGGGCGATAAGCTGGCCATTCTGGAAGCGATGAAGATGGAGCATAGCCTGCTGGCAGCGCGGGACGGGATTGTGGCGGAAGTGCTGGCCGTGGCGGGGGATCAGGTTGAGGCAGGTGCGGCACTTGTGCGGCTTGAGGCCGAGGCGGAAGCGGCATGATTACATTACATCACTGTCCACAGACCCGTTCCATGCGCAGCTTGTGGTTGCTTCACGAGTTGGGGGTCGAGTTCGAGTTGGTACTGCACGGGTTTGATAAGAGCCTGCGCGATGCTGACTATCTGCGCAAAAGCCCTGCGGGGCGGGTGCCTGCCTTGGAGATTGATGGGGAGGCGGTGTTCGAGACGGGAGCGATTGCGGAGGTGCTGTGCGAGCGGTTCTCGCCTGATGTTCTGGGGCGGCCTGCGGGGCATGGTGAGCGGGCGCAGTGGTTGATCTGGATCCATTTTGCGGAGACGATTACCCAGCATGCGGCGGCGTTGACCCAACAGCATGTGGCGCTGCGCGAGGATCATATGCGCAGTCCCTATGTGATGAAGCTGGAGGCGGCGCGGTTGCTCAAGTGCTATGCGGCGCTGGAGGCGCGGTTGGCGGGGCGGGACTATCTGCTGGACGGCGGCTTCTCGGCTGCGGATGTGTCGGTGGGGCAGGCGGTATATCTGGCGCGGTTCTTTGCGCGGCTGGACGGGTTTGAGGCCGTTGAGGCGTGGTATGCACGGATCACGGCGCGGCCAGCGTTTGACGCGTCCTTGCCGCATACGGGCAAGATATTTGAAGATGAATTTTTTAAACCATGGCCGCTGCCTGTCTGATAGGCTGGGGCAAAAGGGGAGATTACGATGAGCTTGGGACCGTGTGAGATTTTCGAAGTGGGACCGCGGGACGGCCTACAAAACGAGGCGCGTGATATTCCAGTGTCGGAGAAGATCGCTCTGGTGGACAAGCTGAGCGAAGCGGGGTTCAGCCGCATCGAGATTGCCAGCTTTGTCTCGCCCAAATGGGTGCCGCAGATGGCAGGATCGGCTGAGGTCTTGGGAGGGATCACGGGCAAGGATGGGGTGCGCTATGCGGCGCTGACGCCGAACATGCGGGGGTACGGCGATGCGGTGGCGGCGAAGGCGGACGAGATTGCAGTCTTTGCCAGTGCATCCGAATGGTTTTCCCAGAAAAACATCAATGCCTCCATTGAGGAGAGCATCGCGCGGTTTGCGCCGATCTTGGAGGAAGCGCGGCATATTGATTTGCCTGTGCGGGGCTATGTCTCTTGTGTGGTGAAGTGCCCTTATGACGGGGCGGTGGCGCCCGAGGCAGTTGCAAAGGTGGCGGATAAGCTGTTTGCGATGGGCTGCTATGAAGTTTCGTTGGGCGATACCATCGGGGCAGGGACGCCTGATACGATAGCGCGGATGCTGTTGGCGGTGCGTGATGTGGTGCCTGTGGGCCGTTTGGCGGGGCATTACCATGATACGGGCGGTCGGGCGCTGGACAATATTGATGCATCACTGGCGCTGGGCGTGCGGGTGTTTGATGCGGCGGTTGGTGGTTTGGGCGGGTGTCCCTACGCGCCCGGTGCGTCGGGGAATGTGGCGACTGAAGCTGTGGCGACGCATTTGGCGCGGTTGGGGTATGAGACGGGCCTTGATCTGGATGTGATTGCGCAGGCGGCGGAGATGGCGCGTCAGATGCGCGGATAACATGGAGTGCGTGGCGGATGTTTGAGACGATAACCATTGATGTGGATGGGCGCGGAGTTGCGACGCTGACACTTGCGCGACAGGACAAGCATAACGCGCTGTCGGCAAAGATGCTCGCGGAGTTGACGCAGGCGGCGGCTGATTTGGCGGCAGATGATGCTGTGCGCGTTGTGATCCTTGCTGCGGCGGGCAAGACGTTTTGCGCGGGTGGTGATCTGGGCTGGATGCAGGAACAGATGGGCATGGACGCGGCCACACGCGCGGCGGAGGCGGGCAAGCTTGCCACGATGCTCAGCGCGCTGAACCGTCTGCCCAAGCCGCTCATTGGGCGGCTGCACGGGAATGCGTTTGGCGGCGGTGTGGGGATGGCTGCGGTTTGTGATGTGGCTGTGGGAGTTGATAGCCTTAAGATGGCGCTGACGGAGACCAAGCTGGGGATTATTCCCGCCACCATCGGGCCATATGTGATTGCGCGCATGGGCGAAGGGCGCGCGCGGCGGGTGTTTATGTCGGGCCGTGTGTTTGGCGCGGATGAGGCGGTCGAATTGGGCCTATTGGCGCGTGCTGTGCCTGAGGCGGAGTTGGATGCGGCGGTGGAGCGGGAAGTTGTCCCGTACCTTGCCTGTGCGCCGGGGGCAGTGGCTGCGGCCAAGAAGCTGGCGCAGGATTTGGGCGGTGCAGCGACAGAAGAAGCCGTGGCCATGTCGATTGCAGCACTGGCAGCGCGCTGGGAGACGGAGGAGGCGGCCGAGGGGATTGGCGCGTTCTTCGAGAAGCGCAAGGCGGCTTGGGTCGTGGCGCCTGAGAAAAGCTGAGCCTGTTTGCGCAACAGCGCTGGTAAAGGTTGATCAGTCAGGCGTTTCCAGTGGAAACGTAACGGTCCACAGCAGCCCTTCGGGGCGGTAATCAATCTCGACTTCTCCGTTCAGCGAGGCGGAGGACATATCTTTGATGACTTTACTGCCAAAGCCCGATTTGCTGGGTGCGGTCACGGGGGGGCCGCCTGCTTCGGACCATGTCAGGCAAAGACGTCCGTCGTCGGTGAAATGCCATGCAATCGTGACGGCGCCAGTCTCAACAGACAGTGCGCCGTATTTGCATGCATTTGTTGCGAGTTCATGAAGTGCCATTCCGATCACTTGGGCGTGCGAGGGATCAAGGCGGACTGCGGGACCTTCGATTTTGATCTGTGCGTTGTTTGTGCTGAACCCTTGAAGATGCGCTTCGACGAGTGCTGCTAAATCAGCATAGTTCCAATTGCCTTTGACCAATGCATCAAGGTTGTGGGTGAGGCCGCCAAGCCGCTCGGAAAAACGCTCTCTTGCGGTGGAGACGTCGCCCGTGCTGAATGTGAGGCGCGCGACGCCCTGAACAACAGACAACAGATTTTTGACACGGTGGTTCAACTCGTCCAGCAGGTACTGAACACGGTGCTGATCCGTCTTGTGGTTGGTAATGTCGATAATCGCCACAAGGCCCGAAACGGGGTGTGCGGTGCCATCTGCGTTGGGCGTGCCAAATTCGATTTGCTTGCGTGCTGTGAGCCAACGCACATCGCCATTTTCGTGCACGACGCGGTGGTTCATCTCAAAGAACCCCTCACCAGAGGGGTCCATCAGCTGCTCTATGTGTGCGTCAATAACGGCGCGGTCTTCTGGATGGATGCGCCCGTGAACAACTGAACGCGATAGAGGCGCATCGGCTGGGAGATCGAACATTGCTGCTGCGCGCGCGTCGAAGTCTATTGTGTCTTTTTCGTAGTCGATCGTCCCCAAACCAATCCCAGCAACTTTTACCCCAATTTCATATCTCTGGTTCATGGTATCGGCAGGGTTTGACATAGCTATACCATCCGTTGGTAAATTTCGATTCCCAGATATTTGATGCGTTTATAAGGGTAAAGGGCGCGCTATTTCTTATGACGTAGTGAGGTGCAGATAATTCATTTTCAAGCCTGTAAGGCATTAAAATAATTCTTTTTAAAAGATTGTGCCCACGGCGTAGGGCGTTTGTTATGAGATATGGCCTTGTCAGTGTGTGCCGAAAGCCAGGCCGAGAAAGATTAATAGCCGTGTGAGGCGCGAACGGTAAGTATGCTGCAACACCTTTCCGCGCACCTCCCGTTGACCCCACCTGCCCACAAGGCTAAACCCGCACGCAAAGCTAGAGGCGCGCCGTTTGCCCTCGTGATCCGAGAAAGGAGCCACCCTTGGACGATATGCTCATGGAATACCTGCCGATCCTTATTTTTCTGTTTGTTGCCATTGGTTTGGGCCTTGCGCTCTTGCTTGCGGCGGCGGTGATTGCGGTGCGCAGGCCCGACCCTGAAAAAGTATCAGCCTATGAGTGCGGGTTCAACGCATTCGACGATGCGCGGATGAAGTTTGATGTGCGATTCTTCCTTGTGGCGATCCTGTTCATCATTTTCGATCTGGAAATCGCGTTTTTGTTCCCTTGGGCTGTGGCATTTGGCGACATATCCATGCCGGCCTTCTGGTCTATGATGGTGTTCCTCGGCGTGCTGACCGCAGGCTTTGCTTATGAATGGAAGAAAGGGGCGCTCGAATGGCAGTAACCTCCACTAATAGTCCGGCCGTTGCAGGCATGGACCGCGATGTGGCGACGCAGCAGCTGAATGCCTCGTTGCAGGATAAGGGCTTCTTGCTCACGTCCACCGAGGAACTGATCAACTGGGCGCGCACAGGCTCGCTGCACTGGATGACCTTCGGGTTGGCCTGTTGTGCGGTTGAGATGATGCACACCTCCATGCCGCGTTATGACCTTGAGCGGTTTGGCACGGCACCGCGTGCCTCCCCGCGCCAGTCGGATTTGATGATCGTTGCGGGAACGCTGACCAACAAAATGGCCCCTGCGCTGCGCAAGGTTTATGACCAGATGCCAGAGCCGCGCTATGTGATCTCGATGGGGTCATGTGCGAACGGCGGCGGCTACTACCACTATAGCTATAGTGTTGTGCGCGGCTGTGATCGGATCGTGCCGGTGGATATCTATGTGCCGGGTTGCCCTCCGACGGCAGAGGCGCTGCTGTACGGTATCATGCAGTTGCAACGTAAGATGCGCCGCACGGGGACGATCGTGCGATGATCCGCGCGTCTGAAAGGAATACACGATGAGTGATGCACTGACGGAACTGGGCGGATATATCGAGGCCAAGCGGCCTGATTGTGTGCTGGGCTGGGATGTGACCCATGGTGAGCTGAACCTTGACGTGACGCTGGCGAATATTGCGGGTCTGGTCGAGTTTCTGAAATCGGATGCGACGTGCAAGTTTAACTCGCTCGTGGATATCACGGCCGTTGATTGTACGGGGCGGGCGAAGCGGTTCGACGTGGTTTATCATTTCTTGTCGATGTACCAGAACCACCGTATTCGTTTGCGTGTGGCGGTGCGTGAAGAGGATATGGTGCCATCACTGGTCGATATTCACCCCTGTGCCAATTGGTTCGAGCGTGAAGTGTTCGACATGTTCGGCATCCTGTTCTCCGGTCACCCCGATTTACGCCGTTTGCTGACGGACTACGGTTTCCGCGGCTATCCGCTGCGTAAGGATTTCCCGACAACGGGCTATACCGAAGTACGCTATGACGAGGCGGAAAAGCGGGTTGTGTATGAACCTGTGAGCCTTGTTCAGGAATACCGCCAGTTTGATTTTATGTCACCGTGGGAAGGGGCCGAGTATATCTTGCCCGGTGATGAGAAGACGAAAGAGGCGGCGAAGTGATGGCAACCGTTTCTGTTGACGGTTTCTGGGCTGGGTTCTGGTCGGTTTTTCCGAACTTTATCGCGTTTCTTTTGTATGCCGCAGCTGGTTTTTTCTCGGTTCAGGTAGACACACGCAAGATATTAAAGCTCGCTGGTATCTTGATTGTAACAGGCGGTATAGCAGCTCTTCTTTTTGTTGAAAGTGCGGCGTATGATCTGGGGTACATGAGCGCAGTAGTGTTGATGTTGATCTGCGGATTTTCGCTTTGCTACAATGCAAAGAAGTATTTGAATTGGTCTCACGATAGAGGTGAAGCGGAATGATGGACGGCACCAAAGGTTTCGAAGACGCTCTGACCGGCGAACAGAAAATACGCAATTTCAACATTAACTTTGGCCCGCAGCACCCTGCGGCCCACGGCGTTTTGCGTCTTGTGCTGGAGTTGGACGGCGAGATTGTGGAGCGGTGTGATCCGCACATCGGATTGCTGCACCGTGGGACGGAAAAGCTCATGGAGAGCCGGACGTATTTGCAGAACCTGCCGTATTTCGACCGGTTGGATTATGTGGCGCCAATGAACCAAGAGCATGCGTGGTGCTTGGCCATTGAACGCCTCACGGGTGTTGAAGTGCCGCGCCGTGCGAGCCTCATTCGTGTTCTGTATTCCGAGATCGGGCGTATCTTGTCGCACCTGCTGAACGTGACCACGCAGGCGATGGACGTTGGCGCACTGACCCCGCCGCTATGGGGTTTTGAAGAGCGTGAAGATTTGATGATCTTCTATGAGCGTGCTTGTGGTGCGCGTCTGCACGCGGCCTATTTCCGCCCCGGTGGTGTGCATCAGGACCTGCCCGAAGCGCTGCTCAATGATATCGAGACATGGACGCATAAGTTCCTGAGCGGGTTTATGGTCGATATTGATACGCTGCTGACGGAGAACCGCATTTTCAAACAGCGTAACGTCGATATTGGCGTTGTGACGGAGAAGGACATTCAGGACTGGGGTTTCTCCGGTGTGATGGTGCGCGGTTCCGGCCTTGCGTGGGATTTGCGCCGTGCGCAGCCCTATGAATGCTATGACGAGTTTGAGTTCCAGATCCCGACGGGCGTGAACGGCGATTGCTATGACCGTTATCTGGTACGCATGGAAGAGATGCGGCAATCGGCCAGCATCATGTTGCAAGCGATTGAAAAGCTGCGCGCACCTGAGGGGAAGGGCGATATCCTTGCCCGTGGCAAGATCACGCCGCCCTCGCGGTCGGACATGAAAACCTCGATGGAGAGCCTGATCCACCACTTCAAGCTGTATACCGAAGGGTTCCACGTCCCAGCGGGTGAAGTTTACGCCTGCGTTGAAGCGCCCAAGGGCGAGTTTGGTGTGTATCTGGTGGCTGATGGGTCCAATAAGCCGTACCGCGCCAAGCTGCGCGCGCCCGGTTACCTGCATTTGCAGGCGATGGATTATCTGGCCAAGGGTCACCAGCTGGCCGATGTGGCGGCAATCATCGGGACGATGGATATCGTGTTTGGTGAGGTAGACAGATGAAACTGGCTGCTGCCTTTGGAATAGTTGCGCTGTTTGCAGTGACGGCCTGTGACGAGGGGGCGGGAACTTCTGCTTCCTCGGGGCAGACTGCTACTGCGGCAGTGACTCCGAAGAAGGAGGGGCAGCTTTGTGCTTTGTCCGTGGCACAGTGTCAGTCGTTTGCAGCGCAGGCGGAGGCGCTTTTGCCTGTGTTGGATAAGCCTGCTATGGCGCGCAGTGCCAAGGACGATCAGACAGTGCAGCTTGTCCTTGATACATTTGTAAGCAGTCAGGCCGTGGCCGATCAGAATTGCACACCGGCGACGGGCAAGCTGACGCGCAAGGCCAGAATGGTGAGCAAAAGCGGACAGACAGCTATTTTGATGGGGCGGGGGAGTGACGTGTGCACTCTGATCCGCGCCAACTGAGGGGCGCGGTGTTATGAGAAGCGTTGCGGCCTGTTTGGTAGGTATCCTGTGTGTGACCCAAGCCCATGCCCATGCGGCGCACGCACAACAGCATGACGTGATCAAGGTGATGCAAGAGAACGGGTGCAAGATGTCGCCCCAGTTGACGCAGGCCACTTTGGCCAATTTGAAGATCGAGACCGACGATGCCGTGACAATGATCGGCAATTTGATCGCAGAGGGCATCGTGGTCTTTGCGAATGATGATAAAACGCTGTTGCTTTTGCCCCCTGAATGCAAAGCATAGGCGCTAGGAAACCCGATATGGTACGTAGCCAAGATCATGACCAAACGGGAGCAGATGCTTCTTGGAGCAAAGCGGTAATTGCTGGACTTGGTACACTTGTGCTTGCGCTTGGTCTTTGTAGTGCGTCCGCTCTGGATGCATCTGAATTTGAAGTAGGGGAAAGCGATTTCCGCTTTTCCTCTGACCTTGCACTTGAGGGGTTTACGCCTTTTGCAACATCTGCAAGTGGTAACGCCATATACGGTATGCGCCGCGAGACAGACCAATATCTTTGTTTTATAGTCGATCAAGGTGACGATCAGGCTGAACGACAGCGTGTTTTATTGGCCGAGCTTGCGGGTGAAAAGCCGCAACGCACTGTGCCAAATATCCCCGTTGTCTGTATTCTGACCCAATAGGACTGCCCATGTTACGCCGACTACACCCAGACCAGCCCGAAGCCTTTGCGTTTACCCCAGCGAACCAAGCATGGGCGGAAGCGCAGATTACCAAGTATCCAGAGGGCCGTCAGGCCTCTGCGATTATTCCGCTGTTGTGGCGTGCGCAAGAGCAGGAGGGGTGGTTGACCCGTCTCGCGATCGAGCATGTCAGCGAGATGCTGGGGCTGGCTTATATTCGCGGTCTGGAAGTGGCGACATTCTACTTTATGTTCCAGCTTCAACCTGTTGGTTCTGTGGCACATATCCAGATTTGTGGCACCACGTCCTGCATGATTTGTGGGGCTGAGGATTTGATCGGGATCTGTAAAGAGAAGATCGCACCAAATGCGCATCAGTTGTCCGCAGATGGCAAGTTTTCGTGGGAAGAGGTCGAGTGTTTGGGCGCTTGCTCCAACGCGCCCATGGCACAAATCGGCAAGGACTATTACGAGGACCTGACGGCGGAGCGGTTTACTGCGGTGCTGGAAGAGTTGGCGCGCGGCGAAGTGCCGACACCGGGTCCGCAGAACGGGCGCTATGCCTCCGAGCCTTTGAGCGGTTTGAGCTCACTCACCGAGTATGAAAGCGGCAAAACGCAGTATAACGCGTCTGTGCAACTGGCCTCGGACATTGGCGACACGATAAAGCGGATTGACGGGACAGAGGTGCCATTGCTGGCACCGTGGCAGGGCAAGGCGGCAAACAAAGCCAAAAAGCCCTCAAAGGCAAAGCGCGATGATATGATGCCGCCCTCTGGTTCCGACGGGGCGCAGGGCGGGCGAACCAAAGGGGAAGCAGCGGCAAACCGTTCGCGTGGTGCCGCCTCTGACGGTGTGGCCGAGGTGGCCGGTAGTGATGCAAAGACAGCGGCAAAGCCTGTGCGCGGGACAGTTGCGCCCAAGCCGAAGACTGATGTGAAAGCGCAGTCGGGCACGGCCACGCAAGCCAAGGGCAAAAAGCCGCGCACAATGAAAGCACCGCGCAAGTCGGGTGCGGATGACCTCAAGCTGATCAAGGGCATCGGGCCCAAGCTTGAGAAGACTCTAAATTCGATGGGTTTTTTCCATTTTGACCAAATCGCAAAATGGGGGCAAGATGAGCTTGCCTGGATTGATCAGAACCTTGAGGGTTTCAAGGGGCGTGCCTCGCGGGACAGTTGGGTTGATCAGGCACAAAAGCTGGCGCGTGGGGAGGAGACTGAATTCTCCGCAAAAGCCAGCAAAGACGGGCGTTACGAATAGCGCTCACCATAATCCATCTGGGGGATAGATTTAGACCATGGCTTCGAACGAAAAGAACACAGAGTGCATGATAACCAGCTGGGGCGTTGCAGCCTTTGCTGGCGTCATTGCGATGATCATGCTGTATTGGATGGCCGATTTCGGCGCATTGCAGGCAATTTTTACGGGCGGTTTGATTGGCACGCTTTTGGGTGTGGCGCTGAGCCTGACCATTTGTAGGTCACAGTCAGCAGCCGCTGATCTGAACTCCGACGACAAGCCTGCGCAGCGTTATGCAGCGCAAGCGGCGGCGCGCAATGCAGAGCGTGCGGCGGCGGCAGATGCTTCCGCCACACCTGCGGGTCTGGCTGGCACGGCTGGCGTTGCTGCGGGAGCGGCCGGTGTTGCGGCTGGCACGGCGGGCACAGCTGCGGGTAGCGCAGGCACAAAGCCTGGCACAGCGGGTGAGACAAGCGGCGTGTCGGCGACAGCGACAAGCCGAGCAACCACAGTAGGCGGTCCCGAAGCGGGGACAATCGCGGCGGATGCAAGTGACACAACAGCACCTGCGGGCAACTGGACGGGTGTTCATTCAACAGACAAAACGCCGTCGGGTATCATGAGCACGCCAGCAGCGGCAAAAGCACCAGCAGCCAAAAAGGCACCTGCCGCCAAGAAAGCAGCAGTGGCGAAAGCACCCGCCGCAAAAGCACCGACCGCGAAAGCAAAACCGGCCGCGAAAGCCAAAGCTGAGCCAAAAGCGGCGGCAGCGGATGCCAAGCCAACGTTTATGTTAACTGCGGCGCGTGACGGCGGGGCGGATGACCTCAAGCTGATCAGCGGTGTTGGTCCCAAGCTGGAGCAGACGCTCAACGATCTGGGCATCTATCACTTTGACCAAGTTTCGAAGTTCAAGAAGAAGGACATCGCATGGGTCGACGAGCGCCTGCGCTTTAAGGGCCGTATCGAGCGGGATGATTGGATGTCTCAGGCGAAGATTTTGGCCAAAGGTGGCGAGACCGAGTTCTCGAAGAAGAAAAAGACCTGAGGATAGGAGCTGTTCGTGGCAGACAATGACGACAAACTGTCGCGCGACGGACGGCGCCTTGCTCTGGTAAGTGTGGCGGGAGCGTTCGCCTTTATCGGCGTTGAGGCTGCAGGGACCATTTTCGGATGGTCCAATCAAACGATGGGCCTGTTGGAGCTTGGCATTGCTGCCGTGTTCCTGTGGGTATTTATACAAGCATTCAGAATGTGGCGCGCGCGCCAATCTGAGAGAGACGGATGAGCACCATGTTGCAGGACAAAGACCGGATTTTCACCAATATCTACGGCATGCATGATCGCACGCTGAAGGGCGCGCAGCAGCGCGGTCATTGGGATGGCACGGCGGCGATCATCAAGAAGGGCCGCGACTGGATCATCGACGAGATGAAAGCGAGCGGCCTGCGGGGTCGTGGGGGTGCTGGTTTCCCGACGGGTTTGAAGTGGTCGTTTATGCCAAAGGAGAGCGACGGTCGCCCTTCCTATCTGGTGGTGAATGCGGACGAGTCCGAGCCTGGTACATGTAAAGACCGCGAGATCATGCGCCATGATCCGCATACGCTCGTTGAAGGGTGCTTGATCGCTTCTTTCGCGATGAATGCGAACGCCTGCTACATCTACATTCGCGGCGAGTATATTCGCGAGAAAGAGGCGCTTCAGGCGGCGATTGACGAGGCTTATGACGCGGGTTTGGTGGGTAAGAACGCGGCCAAGTCGGGCTGGGATTTTGACATCTATCTGCACCACGGTGCGGGTGCCTATATCTGCGGTGAAGAGACTGCATTGCTGGAATCCCTTGAGGGCAAAAAAGGCATGCCGCGGATGAAGCCGCCTTTCCCTGCGGGGGCGGGCCTTTATGGTTGCCCGACGACTGTGAATAATGTGGAATCGATTGCGGTTGTGCCGACGATCCTGCGCCGTGGCGGTGGATGGTTCGCGGGCTTTGGCCGTCCGAACAATGCAGGCACCAAGCTGTTTGCGATTTCGGGCCATGTGAACAACCCGTGCGTGGTTGAAGAGGCGATGAGCATCTCGTTCGAGGAGCTGATCGAGAAGCATTGCGGCGGTATTCGCGGTGGCTGGGACAACCTCAAGGCCGTGATCCCCGGTGGATCATCGGTGCCGATGGTGCCGGGCAAAGCGATGCGCGAAGCGACGATGGATTTTGATTATCTGCGCAATGAGTTGCAGTCGGGCCTTGGCACGGCGGCGGTGATTGTGATGGATCAAAAGACGGATGTGATCAAAGCGATCTGGCGTCTGGCGAAGTTCTATAAGCACGAGTCTTGTGGCCAGTGTACGCCGTGCCGTGAGGGCACAGGCTGGATGATGCGGGTCATGGACCGTCTGGTAAAGGGCGATGCCGATCCCGAAGAAATCGACATGCTGCTGGACGTGACCAAGCAGGTTGAGGGCCACACGATTTGTGCGCTTGGCGATGCGGCGGCTTGGCCAATTCAGGGTTTGATCCGTCACTTTCGTGGCGACATCGAAGAGCGTATCGCGCACAAGCGCGGCAGCAGTGTTGCACCTGTTGCGGCAGAGTGAGCGCATTGCTGGCTGAGGCATTCAATTTCATCGCGATCCCTTTTGTGATCGCGGTGATCCAGTTTGTTCTGTTTTCCATGATCCTGCGTAAGGCGGGTTTGTCGCGCTGGACCTCGCTTTTTGTATTTGTGCCTGTGTTCATCCAGATCGGGATATATCTCGGCGGTGGGTGGATTACGTTTTATGAAGTGTTGGGTCCGATCCCCATGGTCATCCCGCTCTATCAGATTTTGATGGTGATGATTGCCTTTGTGCCTTTGTTTGTATTGGTCATGGCGCGCTGGACCGTAGTGGCGCAGCGATAGGGGCAGGCGATATGGGGTTTTTCCGAAATATCTGGGACGGGCTGCTCAGCTTTGGCGCGTGTTTGCTCACGGTTATTGTCTTTGCCGCGCCTGCCTGGGCGACGTATCTGGCAGTTACGGGCGGTGCTGTTTCAGCGTGGATTTATCTTCCCACGGTGGGGATGCTTTATGTCGGGCTCAATCTGGCGATCGCGTTTTTGCACAAAGCACTGGATGGAGTGGCCCCCTTGCGGATTCGCAAGCGCGGGTAGGCGAAGAAGCTCTGGCCCTGCCTGTCGATTTGCGCAATAACATGGGCAAACTCGAATAAAAAACCGCACAAAAATGTGTGGAGGAGACGGTGATGAAGAATTGGACTGCCATTGCACTTTGTGCGGGGCTGCATGCAGGCTGTACCTCGCCCGAGGATCGCATACTTTTTGACGGCCAATTCTTTACCTCCAAAATCCGGAAAGTAGAGCGGCAGATCGATGTGTTCGCTGTCACGGTGAAGCCGGTGTCGAGATCGCTCAAAGGTGCGCGTGAGGCCGGTCGGTATGAAGCGACGGTCTATTGTGTGAACACCTATGGCAGTTCCGATGTGATTTGGACCGCCGGACCTGACGCGCCCGAGGG
>CAWVWS010000025.1:0-26217 GCA_963933905.1 uncultured Sulfitobacter sp. | reverse complement strand
TACTTTCATCGTTCAGGGCAGTTTCAGCAACGACACAATCATTGGCGGTGAAGGCACTACAAGCGGCAGCGACAATGACGTTACCGATCTGTCAGCCCTCAGCGGGCCGGTCACTGTCACCTACACGGGCGACGAAGCAGGCACGATCACAAACGACACCGATACCATCACCTTCTCCGAGATCGAGCAGCTGATCCTCACCAATCAGGCCGATGTGGTGGACGCATCGGCTGACAGTGTCGGCATCGACATCGACGCAGGCGGCGGCGATGACACCATCACCGACGGCAGCGGCGATGACCGCATCCTCTCGGGGGATGGCAACGACTACATCGCTGCAAACGATGGCAATGACACCATTGAGGGCGGCGCAGGTGACGACGACATCGAAGGTGGAGATGGTGCTGATTTCATCGACAGCGGCAGTGGAAATGACTTCCTTGCAGGATACGATGTTGCGGGTCTTGCCTCCCATTCGGAGAGCGCAATCTCCGATGACGGCGCCAACGACACGCTCATCGGTGGCACAGGCAATGACACGCTGCTTGGCGGCGGCGGCGCAGACAGCCTGAGCGGGGGTGCAGACAACGACTCAATCCTTGGTGGAACAGGCAATGACACCATTGAGGGTGGCGCAGGCGATGATCTGCTAGCAGGGGAAGGCGGCGATGATACCTTCATCTACGCCGCAGGCGACGGCAACGACACGATCACGGACTTCAACACCGGCAACACGGGTGCGCTCAACGACGGGGACAGCACAAACAACGATTTTGTCGATCTGACGGGTTTTTACGATAATATCTTTGAGGTGCGGGCCGACCATGCCGACGATGGTATCCTGAACCAGTCCAACAATGGTCAGGAAGGCGCGGACTATTCCGACAATGACAGCTTTGGCGCGGGGTCGCTCACCGTTCAAGGCGCAGGTGCCGACGGCGCAGGCTTAACCACAGACAACACAGGCGTTACCTGCTTCACGCCCGAGACCCTGATCTCCACCCCCCGCGGCGATACGCTGATCGAACATCTGTGCGTGGGCGATCTGGTCAATACTGCGGACAACGGCCCCCAGCCGATCCGCTGGATCGGACAGCGCGACCTCGACCTGCGGGAATTGCACAATGCGCCAAACCTCAGGCCCGTCCTGATCAAAACAGACGTACTCGGCAACCACGCGCCATTACTGGTGTCCCAGCAGCACGGCCTTGTAATCGGGGACCGCAAACTGGTGCGGGCCAAACATCTGGCGGCAACAACCGCAGGCACTCGCATCGCACAAGGGAAACGGAAGGTACGCTACATCCACCTGATGTTCGACGCACACCAGATCATCTTTGCCAATGGCGCCCCCTGCGAAAGCTTTTATCCCGGCCCGCTCAGCCTCGGCATGCTCGACGCGAACGCCAGCGCAGAACTGTTCGAGATATTTCCCGAACTCATGTCCCGCACCCCCGACCGCCAGAACACATTGCGACACTACGGCCAGACCGCCCGCACCTTCACCAAATGGAAAGACCTCGATCCCGCCCAACTCCGCCAGTCGGTGTGATCGCGCGCTCAAGCAACGCGGCGTCCCGACCAGCCAAAGCCAAGCATTGACCCCAACACCACAATCACGGCCAACCCGGCCAGCAGTGTCCAACCGAACCCCGCAACAATCGCCCCCGCCGCAAATGCGCAAAGTGTTGACGCCAGCGCGATTACCGTATCATTCGCCCCCTGCACCACCGCTTTTTCCGCTTCTGGCACCGCGGCTGCCAACATGGTCGTCGCCCCGATAAATCCGAAATTCCAACCTACCCCCAGAATGATGAGTGACAGATAGAAATGCTGCACCGACAGGCCAGTTGCCGCAATAATGCCAGACACCACCAACAGGGCCAAGCCCGCCATGGCAATGCGCTGTGTGCCAAACCGCTTGATCAAAAAACCCGTGAAAAAGCTGGGGGCGAACATGGCCACAACATGCCAGCGGATCACATCCCCCGCCGCCGCCTCACTCAAACCGCAGCCGATCATCGCCAGCGGCGTAGGCACCATTAAAAACACCATCGTCCCCATGGACACAGCCCCGATCCCGACCGCCCTGCGCACTTCGCCCTGCTTCAAAACCGACAGCCCGGCCAGCCTGCCGCGCAAGGTTTGCGGCTGGACGGCAACTGCCTTGGGCATCCGGACAAAGGCAAGCACCCCCAATCCCACAACTGTAATCCCTGCAATCGCTGCATAGGCCCCCGCCAAGGGCACCGGCGCAAAGGCGTCCTTTGCCAAAATGAAAATCTGCGGCCCCGCAAATGCAGCCACCAACCCTGACGTCAGCATGAGCGAGATCGCCACCGGCTGCCACTGCGCGCTCACCACTTCAGCAGCGGCAAAACGGAAATATTGGTAACAGGCCAGCGCCGCACCCAGCGCCATGTGCCCCAGACACAACAACGCAAAACTCCCCACCAGCAACGCCCAAGTCCCCACCAGCGCGCCAGCAATGGCAAAACCGCCGCCGATCACAAACCCCGCCTTGCGCCCCAACCGCCCCATCACCAGCGAAAAGGGCGCCGCCGCCAGCAGCCCCGCCAAAGTCTGGAGCGAGGCGGGAATAGTCGCCAAGGCCATACTCGGCGCCAGCATCAACCCTGCCAAGCCACCGAGGATGATGAGCATCGGCATCGCCGCACCAAGGATGGTATTGGCCGCAAGCAGCCCAAAGAAGTTCCCGTTGCGGGCAAATGAGGTGGCTGACATGGTAAAATCTCGCTGTATTGGTGTTGACTTGGAACACCATAGCGCAGATCGTTGATGTCTTATATGTCAATATGGCGTCAAATATGGACACTACTCATAAAACCCGCACCATTGATGTCCTCTTGTTCGAGGATGTGAACCTGCTCGACGTTGCAGGGCCCGTGCAGGCGTTCAAATCCGCCAATCTTGATACGCGCCCCAGATATCAGACGCGTTTCGTCTCGCTTGACGGCAATCCAGTGGGCAGTTGTTGTGGCCTTATCCTGACGCCCGATGCCAAGCTGACCATGCGCTCCACCAGTGACGACCTCCTAATTCCCGGCGGTGTCGGCATTGATGCCCTCCTGCCCGATACTGCCCTGCGCCGTATCATCCAGAACCGCGCGGCGCGTGCAGGCGACGGGCGGCTCATCTCCATCTGCTCGGGCGCGCTTCTTCTGGCGCAGGCGGGTGTGCTGGATCACCGCCCCGCAACCACCCATTGGTCCCGCGCCCAGCACACCCGCCACTACCCCGATGTGCTTTGGGACCTTGACCAGATCAGCACAGCCCATGAGCGCATATTCACTTCCGCAGGAATTGCCACAGGCATTGATCTGGCCCTTGCGATCATCCGCGCGGATTGCGGTCAGGAAACCGCCCTCGCCGTGGCGCGCGAACTCGTTGTGCAACTGCGCCGCACAGGTGGGCAAAGCCAGTACGCCCTCCACCTCGCCGCGCAATTCACCGATGATAACAGGCTCGCCCGCTTGATCGAACGGGTCGTGAGCAATCCGCATTTCGACTGGTCACTTTATGCGTTGTCCGACGCTGCCGCAATGAACCCCCGCACCCTGACCCGCCATTTCAAACGCGAGTTGAATGAAACCCCCGCCCAATTCGTCGAGCGGGTGCGCGTGGATCATGCACGCGGGTTGCTGCAGGAAAATGTGGCCCTCAAACAAGTCGCGATCAACAGCGGCTTTGGCGATCTGCAACGGATGCGCCGCGCGTTCCAGCGCCGCTTTGGCGTGCATGTCGGCGACTACCTAAGCGCCTTCCCCCCTGCAGGCGAAACCCTTCCCTCTCCGCGCAATCCCGCCTAACATATAACAAAGCAAGTATTCGAGCAGGAGCCAACATGTCCGTTACCGCCGAAATGATGGCCCGCCGCACCCGCTTGCTCGGCCCCAACGTCTCGACCTTCTATGACGATCCGCTGCATCTTGTGCGCGGTAACGGGGTTTGGGTCTGGGACGCACAGGGGCGCAAATATCTCGACTGTTACAACAACGTCCCCCATGTGGGCCATTGCCACCCGCGCGTGGTGGAGGCGATTTGCGCGCAGGCCAGCACCTTCAACAGCCACACCCGCTATCTGCACGACGGCATCCTCGACTATGTCGAACGCCTGACCGCTACCTTCGCCAGCGACATCACCACTGCCATCATGACCTGCACAGGGTCGGAGGCAAACGATATCGCCCTGCGCATGGCCGAAGCCGTGACGGGTAAACGCGGCGTCATCGCCACCGATCACACCTATCACGGCAACACGACTGTCGTGGCCCAACTCAGCGCCACCAATCCCCCCGCCACAGGCGACGGCTCCCACGTCCGCCACGTGCCTGCGCCCGACAGCTACCGCCCCCTTGGCGGTGCCGCAGGAATGCCCCACGCTCAGGCTTTCGCCGACAAAGTCCAAGAAGCCATCGATGACCTCAACGCCGCAGGCATAGGCTTTTCTGCAATCATCCTCTGCCCCGCCTTCCTCAATGAGGGGTTTCCCATGATGGAGGAAGGCTGGCTCACCCCCACCCTCGAAGTCGTGCGCAAAGCAGGCGGCCTCTTCATCGCAGACGAGGTCCAACCCGGATTTGCCCGCAACGGCGAAGCCTTCTGGGGCCACCAGCGGATCAAGGCCAAGCCCGACATCGTCACCATGGGCAAGCCGATGGGCAACGGCCACCCCGTTGCCGCCGTGGCAACCACGCCCGATATAATGGCCACCTTCCGCACAACATTCCGCTACTTCAACACCTTCGGCGGCAATCCTGTTTCCTGCGCCGCAGCCATGGCCGTGCTGGACGTGATCCAAGACGAGGGACTGCAAGAGAACGCCCGCACCGTTGGCGCACACGCACGCGCAGGTCTGGAAAAGCTGGCTCTGAAACACGAATGCATCGGCGACGTACGCGGCTACGGCCTGTTCTTTGGCGCCGAACTCGTCACCAATCGCACCACCAAATCCCCCGCCAGCAGCCACGCGATCCGTGTCGCCAACGAGATGCGGCAGCGCGGTGTGCTCATGAACAAGCTTGGCATCCACTACAACACCCTCAAAATCCGCCCGCCTATGCCGTTCAGCCTATCAGACGCCGATTTCATGCTTGAGACGCTGGACGCCACCCTCGACCATCTTGGCCCCGCCCTTGACTGATGCGCTCCTCGCTGCCGCTCGGCTGCGTTGGGGGCTGGGCGAGGCGCCAATCACGTTGATCGCAGCCCGCGAAAACCGCGTATTTCGGGTGGACCTGCCCCATGGCCCCGCCGCCCTTCGCTTGCACCGGCGCGGCTACCGCACCATTGCAGAACTACGTTCCGAGTTGCAGTGGATGGCCATGCTGGCGGACCACGCCATCCCCGTGCCTGCCCCGATCCCCGCTGCGGACGGCACCCGTTTGTTGTTCCATGACGGGATCGCAATCGACATGCTCACATGGCTCGATGGCACGCCCCTCTCTGCCGCCGCCCCGTCCGAGCAGACCTATTTCAACCTTGGCGACCTGATCGCCCGCATGCACATCTGCGCCGATGCATGGACACCACCGCCTGATTTTACCCGCCCGACATGGGACATCGTCGGCGACACCCCCACATGGGGCCGTTACTGGGAGAACCCCGCCCTCAGCCCCGACGAGACCCGCGTATTCAGCCAATTCCGCGATCACACAACCACCGCCCTCAAACAGCTCGCCACCGCCGATACGGGCCTAATCCACGCCGATCTGGTGCCCGAAAATGTCCTGCTCCACGCAGGTCAGCTTCAGCCGATTGATTTCGATGATGGCGGCTTTGGCCACCGCTTGTTCGATCTGGCCACCGTCACATTCCGTAGCCGCCGCACAGGTCCCACAGGCGCGCTGGCCCGTGCAACCATCGCTGGCTACCAAAGCCGTCGCCCCCTAGACATAGATACGCTGCCCTTATTCGAGGCGTTGCGTGCCTGCACCTATGTCGGCTGGAACATCACCCGCATGAAAGAGGACGGCGGCACCACCCGCAACACCCGTTTCATCACCGCTGCGCTAGAGGCGATCCAAAACGCACAGCCATGACAGCAAAACGCCGCCCCCTGTCACTCTGACAGGACGGGGCGGCGCATCACATAACCAAACCTATGTCAGTTACAACATACCGTTTCCGAAAAAAGAAAACACCCCTTTGATTTAATTATATAATCTCAAATAAAACACAGCATAACTTTCCTTTTTAACACCATAATTTTTCTGAGCAATTAGCAGATTCAACAATATATTCTTCTGCGCATTTCATCTGAGAAGCGGAAATCTCCGCAAATATGACAGCGAAGTAAGATATGCCCTCTTATGACGCCCGCTGATCTTACTTTTCGAGAAATACTCTTCATCGACCCGAAGCCCCCTACTCCCCTTTGCGAACTCTCGCTGTGCACAACATCAAGGACCGCACTGCAGGACTTTGCTGATCTCGGTACTCCCGAGGCCAATGGCTGCCTTAAGATTGCTACAACTGGAGCGGAAAGTAGCATGGGCAGGATTGCCTTGCGCCACACTTGCGCCAGAAGGAGGTGTTGTCGGTAAGAGCCGAAATTCAAGCAGGCGTCGTTCAGGAGCTGTCGCCGCATCACCACCACCGATCAAAACGTACCCAATCGAAAGCAAGGCGGATCCAAAAGAGGTCAGCCGAGAATAGCGGCCAAATCGTTCTGTGGCTGCTGCCTCACATCCATATCAAGACCACTTTGAATATGGTTCAGATGCGATATCAAAAGTTTCTCGGCTTGTGTCGGATTACCCGACTGGATGGCCTGAAGTATCTTGGTGTGTTCGTCATCAGGGCAGCTCGCGTTTTCCGAGGACCCAAATAGCCCTACGATCAGCGACGTGCGGGTGACCAGCTCACGCATCATACGCGAGATGAATTTGTTCCCAGTCGCCTGCGCAAGTTTGGTGTGAAACTCACCGGACAAACGAATGATCTCTGTACGCTCTTTGTCGGCACGCGCGGCGTCTTCAAGTGCAATATGTTCTGCAAGAAGTGCAAGACTGACCTCGTTGGGGTTCTGTGCAAGTTGTCGGACCAGCGGGGGCTCAATCAACATGCGGGCCTGAAAAACATCATTCGCCTCAGATTTGTCTGGGCAGGCAACATAGGCCCCCCGATTTGAATGCAGTTCGATGATTCCCTGACTTGAAAGCAGCAAAAGCGCGCGCCGGACGCGCATGCGGCCCACACCAAAGGTTTCGCAAAGGCGGGCTTCGCTCAGCTTGGTATTCGGGGCTAGCCGCTGCTCCATGACTGCTTTGTAGATACGCTCAACAATCAGATTCTCATCCGCGTCAGGCGATAAATCCGTTTCATCTTGGCCAGTTGCCTGAGAATTGATGCTCACAGTGTGGCCTTTCTAAATCGCTTTGTTTGACAGCATATGGCTACGCATAGCGGTTAATTTCAAGGCAGAGTATGGCCGAACTCTAGATATTGTCGACTAAATTTCTAAAACTGTTGACACAGATTGTTAACAATTGTGAAATCAGGGAGCGGCAAGAGTGGTGTGTCCATCAAACTGCCGACCCAAATGGCGCGCAATGCGTCGAAATCGAATTTAACGGGAGTTTAGACATGCAACGTAGAACACTTATGAAAGCAGCGCTTACGGCCGTGTCCGTTATCGCGCTTCAAGCGTCAGCGGCATTTGCCGAAAACACAGTTCTGAAAATCGGCTTTGTTGGCGTGACCAGTGGTCCCGCAGCGGCTTGGGGGATTTCAAACCAACGCTCAATGGAAGCACGTGCGGCCTGGATCAACGAGACTGGTGGCTATGAGATCGGCGGCACAACATACGACATCGAGATCGTTTCATTCGATGATCAAAAAGACCCCAAGCGTGCGATTGCAGGCATGGAAAAGATGGCCCAAGAGGGCATCCACTATGTTGTAGGTCCAAACGTTGATGATGGTGCTGCTGCGGTTCGTCCCGTCGCTGAGTCCAACGGGATCATGTATTTCCCATACGCATTTCCAAAGTCACTCTATCAAGCGCCTGCATCCAATGCGGTTCTTGGCATGGTTGCCAACTATCAGTCGGGTCCGGCGATCTACAAATACATGATGGAAGAAAAGGGTGTCAAAACTGTCGCTTTCATCGCGGCCAATGAATCTGATCCGCTCAGCCAGCGTGATGGAGGTGTCGAAGCAGCCACGGCCTTGGGTCTCGAAGTGGTTTCCGCGAACGTCACGTACCAAGTCGACACAACAGATTTCACACCAGTTCTGACGCCAGTTATGCGTGCAAAGCCTGATCTCCTTGTTCTGTCGGGTGTGTCACCTGCCAATGCGCCGCAGCTTATCCGTTCAGCACGTGAGCTTGGCTTTCAGGGTTTGATTTCGACAGAAACTGCACAGGACGCGGGTGTTCTTGCCGAAGGTGCTGGTGATCTGGCGAACGGGTTCATTTCGGTTGGTGGCGCGTCCACACCTGAACTGGCCTCACCGATGATGAACGAATTTGTCCAACGCTATACCGATATGTTTGGTGAGTATAACGACGAGTCCAACACCAAAGTCTACGCGCTCGAGTACATCCTTGAAACGCTGAAAGCTGATCCGGCGGCGATCACGGATGTGGATGCATTCAAGACAACGATGGACACATTCGAGGCACCGAACCCCTACATGAACGGTGATGCAAAGCTGCGTTATGTTGGCATGACGTCCTTTGGCCAGCGCCGTCAGGTTGCTGTTCCACTGGTGGTCAATGTGTATCAGGACGGCGTGTTTGAAACGCTGTTCGTCGCTGAAGTTGACTAAACAAACCAGTCCGCTTTTGGACCTCTCCTGAGCGGAACTTCCTCGGGCCCTCTTTGGGCCCGGGGCTTTTTTCAAGAAAGAATACCTTCATGGAACAGATACTGGCCAATGGCGTCTATCTTGGGTCCCAATACGCAATGATCGCGCTTGGTTTGACCCTGATCTTTGCACTGATGAACGTCCTCAACTTTGCCCATGGGCAAATGTACGTAATTGGTGGTTTCGTCACCTATACATTCTACGGCCAGTGGGGCGTGCCCTTTGTTCTGGCGCTTGTCATGTCATGCGTGACTTTGGCGATCCTCGGCGCACTCATTGAGCGTTTCCTCTTTGCGCCAGTGATAAAGGGTTCCTCTCGTGAAGAGAGCACCATGTTGCTGGCCGCTGGCATTGCGTTCTTTCTGGATGCGGTGATCTTGCTGGTCTTCGGTGAAAAGCAGCGCGGTGTTCCAAAGATTGTCGACGGTGTTTTCAACTACGATTTCCGCCTGATCATGCCCTATGATCGGATATTGATCTGTGGCCTCGCGATCCTGTCGATCGTCGCATTCATCGGCCTGATGCAATATACCAAGACGGGCCGCGCCTTGCGGGCCTTGGCCCAAGACCGGACCGCAGCGCAATTGATGGGCGTAAATGTGGACCGCTATTCGATGATAGGCTTTGCGCTTGGCGCGATGCTTGCCGGTCTTGTGGGCGGCCTGCTCGTCACGATCACAGGTGTGAACCTTGGCATGGGCGGCCCGACATCTATCAAGGCTTTCATGATGGTAATGATCGGCGGTGCCGGTGTGATTTCCGGCGCGATCTGGGGGGGGATCATCCTCGGGTTTATGGAGGCGATCGGTCTCGCATTGCTCTATCAATATGGTGATATCACCTACCTGTTGATCTTCGTTTCGTTGATGATTTTCCTCGCCATCAGACCGCAGGGTCTGATGGGCAAGCCGTGGGGTTGAGCGCATGAACTTTACCGCAAAACAACTGATTGGCGTTGGTATCTTCCTCTTTGCTATTTTCGTCGGCGTGCCTTTGTTGATTGGCGCGACGGGGCGTTGGGATTTCTACTTTACGCTGACATCCGTCGCCCTCCTCTCCATCGCAAGCGCAGGTGTCTGGCTGACGTTCTACATTGGCCGGATCAACATCGGCCAAGGGGCCTTTGCCCTGATTGGTGCCTATGTTTCCGCCATTCTGGTGGTCAAAGCCGGATGGTCATTCTGGATATCCCTGCCCGCCGCAGGGCTGTTCGCGGCACTTGTCGCTATTCTGATCGGCATGCCAATCCTGCGTCTGCGCGGCGTATATTTTGCGATGATCACTCTAGTTTTGACACAGGTCGTCACCCTGACAGCCCTTGCCTTGCCGATCACAAACGGAGCCAAGGGGATGTCATCCATCCCGCTGCCATCGGGTGTATCGCTGTTCGGCATCCCGATCCTGCCTGACTTTGCCGGGATGGAGAATACCAAGATGGCCTTCTATTTCACGGCCTGTATTCTGATGATCATCACCTATGCTGCGCTTTACCGGTTGGTGAATTCCCGCCTTGGCCACTTGTGCCGTTCGATGCAGCAGAACGAGGAACTGGCCAGCTCTATCGGTGTCAACATCGCCTACATCCGTATCGTAATTTTCGCGATCTCCAGCTTTTTTGGAGGCATCGGCGGTGCCATGTTCGGCTCCATCGCGCAATCGGTCTATCCGTCCAGCTTTCAGGTCGTCGATTCAGTGAACTTTATGTTGAACTGTTTCTTGGGCGGTCTGGGCTATGTGTTTGGTCCCATGCTCGGAACGCTGGTGCTCTACTTCGGGTGGGATCTTCTGTTTGAATTTGGCAAATACCAGATGCTCATCTACTCAACGGTCCTTATCCTGATCATCCGGTTCCTGCCCAATGGTCTGCTCAGCTTGCGCATTGGTAAAGGAGGCGACAAATGAGCCCCCTTCTTCAGGTCAAGAACGTCACCAAGAAATACGGTGGTCTTACCGCGAATAATGACATCAGTTTTGACGTGTCCGAGAATGAAATCCTGTCGGTGATCGGACCGAACGGGGCGGGCAAATCAACCCTGTTCAAGATGATCTCATCCTTCACGCCGACCACCTCTGGTGAAGTGCTGTACCGCGGTGAGCCTATCTCGAACCTCAAGCCGCATATCGTGGCGCGCAAAGGGGTTGTGCGGACGTTTCAGGAAACCACGATCTTCAAAAGCATGACCGTGCGCGAAAGCGTTGTTGTCGCACAGCACTTGCGCGCCAAGGCATCGCTTGCAGGATATTTCTGGGGGTCTAAAACAGCCAAGGACGATGTAACGGCCTTTGAAAAATATGCGGACGAGTTGCTGGAGTTTCTCGGCATGTCCGAAATCAGCAACGAGCAGGCGAGTAACCTGCCACAAGGTAGCCTGCGCGCACTTGGCATTGCAATCGGCCTTGCGACGGACCCCAAGGTCTTGCTGCTGGACGAACCCTTTGCGGGCATGAACCATGATGAGACGATGAATATGGTCAATCTGGTCCGCTCTGTCCGCGATGAGCGCGGCGTGACAGTGATGCTGGTGGAACACGATATGCCAGCGGTCATGAACATCTCGGACCGGATTGTGGTGCTGAACTTTGGCGAGAAAATTGCCGAAGGCACGCCTTCCGAAATCCAGAATAATGAAAAAGTCATCGAGGCCTATCTGGGCAGCGCCGACGATGAGATCGGGATGTAGACCATGACAGCCATGTTAGATTTCAAAGATGTCGAACTGTACTACGATCACGTTTATGCGCTGAAAGGTGTGTCGCTGACCGTCAATCAGGGCGAAACTGTCGCGTTGATCGGGGCCAATGGGGCGGGTAAATCGTCCATCTTGCGGGCGATCACCGGACTTGCCAAACCGGCCAAAGGTTCCGTGACCTTTGAGGGGAAGCGCGTGGATGGCACGGACCCTTCCGCGATTGTCAAGCGTGGCATCGCAATGGTGCCAGAAGGCCGCCGCGTGTTTCCCTTCATGTCGGTCAAAGACAACCTGATGATGGGTGCCTTCACCCGCAACGACAAAGCAGAGATTCAGGTGACCTTGGACAGTATCCTGACCCGCTTCCCGCGTTTGAAAGAACGCTACAGTCAGGCTGCCGGCACATTATCAGGGGGCGAGCAGCAGATGATGGTGATCGGCCGCGCTTTGATGGCGAAACCCAAGCTGTTGTTGCTGGACGAGCCCAGCCTCGGCATCGCCCCCAAGCTGGTGCAGGATATCGCCCGCTCCATCGTGGCGATCAACCGCGATGAGGGGGTTTCGGTCCTTCTGGTCGAGCAGAACTCCCGCATGGCGTTGAGTATTTCGCACCGTGCCTATGCCATGGCGACAGGCAATGTCGTGATCGAAGGTAACTCCAAAGAACTGCTTCATGATGACCGGATTAAAGCTGCATATCTTGGCGGCGAGGTCTGAGCAGATATGAAAATTCTTGTTATAAACCCCAACACGACCGCCTCAATGACAGTGAAAATCGCCGCTGCTGCCCGTGCCGTTGCCCGTCCCGATACGGAAATCGTGGCCGCCAATTCACAAAACGGTCCCGCCAGTATCCAAGGCTATCTTGATGTCGCAACGTGCGTGCCAGGATTGCTGGAGGAGGTCGCACAGCATCCGGATGTCGATGCCATCGTCATCGCGTGTTTCGACGATACCGGCCTTGATGCTGTCCGCTCTTTGGTCTCGGTCCCTGTCTTGGGTATCGGTGAAGCTGCCTATCACGCGGCCAGCATGATAGCGACGAAATTCAGCGTCATCACAACACTGTCGCGCTCTGTGCCAGGGCTCGAAAGCAACCTGATGCGGTACGGTCTTGCGCAGAAATGTGTGCGCGTTCGGGCGACGGACATTCCTGTCCTGAAACTGGAAGAGGGAGATCCAGCGACCCTGTTCAAAATAAGGTCTGAAATCCGCGAGGCAATCGCTCAGGACCATGCCGAAGCAATTGTTTTGGGTTGTGCCGGTATGGCTGACCTTATGGCTCAGCTCAGCGAAGAATTTGGGTTACCTGTGATTGATGGTGTCGCTGCAGGCGTCACCTTTGCAGAAGCGCTTGTGAACAACCGGTTGAGCACGTCAAAAATCGGGGCCTATTCAGCAGGGTAGCGGCATCAATAATCTGGTGAGATTCCTCAAACCAGACATTCGCCGCGATACCGAAAGCCGGTAATATGGGCTCATCTCAAACCTTCGCTGCGCTGATCACGAGTGGCCGTTTCGGGAAATCGCGCCGTTCGCTGCAGCCCGCACGAACTGGTAAGATGCGGTCGAAGCCGCCGTTGGATGATTTGCAACGAATGGCTCCTTTCTAATGTTGTCCTGCGGCAAAAATACTCAGGGCGGAAAGAAGAAGTTCGCTGTCGGTACAAAGCGCAAGTCACCAGCACCAAGAAGCTGCCTTTTTTCCCGGAAAGGTCATCGTCAAAGCCTTGGCGCAGAGTTGAGGCCGAAGGGTGTAAAACCGTTTTCCCCAAATGGGGAAGTTTATGGCAGCTTATTTCTGCGGAGCGATGTTGCCAGAGCGCTCCAGTAACAGACTGACATTATGAATGAAAAAGGGCGGTGCTTGTTGCACCGCCCTTTTTTGTTGTTCCCAGAAAAAGCCCTAAAACGGCTTTGCGGAAAACCTATGGTGTGATTCACGGAAAAGGTATGCTGTGACTGACACCAGCTCATAAGCCAAAGCGCTTAGCCACACTTGCTGTGGCCGCAGCTGCCGCAGGTCATACAGCCCTCAACCATGCGCAGGTCATACTGACCACAGCTGCCACATGCTTTGCCACGCGGCTGGTCAAGCCCTACAACTTTCGCCTGCGGGTCGGATTTGAGGCCAAGCCCCTCACCCGCGATGAAACCGGTCGCCACAAGGTGCTGCTCGATCACGCCGCCAATCGCTGCGAGGATCGACGGGATATACTTGCCGCCCATCCATGCGCCACCGCGCGGATCAAACACCGCCTTCAACTCTTCCACCACAAAGGACACATCACCACCGCGACGGAACACCGCGGAAATCATCCGCGTAAGCGCCACAGTCCATGCAAAATGCTCCATGTTCTTGGAGTTGATGAACACTTCGAACGGACGGCGATGACCGCTCACCACCAGATCGTTGATGGTGATATAAAGCGCATGCTCGCTGTCCGGCCATTTGATCTTGTATGTCGCCCCTTCAAGTTCCTCGGGACGGTCCAACGGCTCTGACATATAGATCACATCGCCATGGGGTGCCTGCGGCTCCTCGCCGTTGTGGCTGATGACTTCAGGTGCCGCTTTCTTGTCCTCGGACACGGACAGGACCGACCCCGTCACATCGTTCGGACGGTAGGTTGTGCAGCCCTTACAGCCTGTATCCCACGCCTCCATGTAGACCTCTTTGAACGTGTCAAAGGAGATATCCTCGGGGCAGTTGATCGTTTTGGAGATTGAGCTGTCGATCCATTTCTGCGCTGCCGCCTGCATCTTCACATGCTCCAGTGGAGCAAGCGTCTGCGCGTTCACAAAGTAATCAGGCAGCTCTGTATCGCCAAATTTATCGCGCCACATCTGCACGGCATAATCCACCACTTCTTCTTCGGTGCGGCTGCCGTCCTTTTGCAAAACTTTGCGCGTATAGGCATAGGCAAACACAGGCTCGATGCCCGAACTGACATTACCCGCATAGAGGCTGATCGTGCCAGTCGGCGCAATCGACGTCAGTAGCGCGTTACGGATACCATGCTCGCGGATCGCATCACGCACATCTTCGTCCATCATCCGCATCGTGCCAGAGTTCAGATATTCCTCCGCATCAAACAACGGAAACGCGCCCTTTTCCTTGGCCAAGTCAACCGAGGCCAGATACGCGGCGCGGGCAATCGCGTGCAGCCAATCCTCCGTCTGACGCGCCGCCTCGTCGGAGCCATAGCGCAGGCCAAGCATCAGCAATGCATCCGCCAGACCCGTCACACCCAGACCGATACGGCGCTTGTTCTTGGCTTCCAACTGCTGCGCTTCGAGCGGGAATTGCGACACATCCACCACGTTGTCCATCATCCGCACAGAAGTCGCGACCAACTCGTTAAGCGCGTCAACATCCAGTGCGGCATTCGCCTCAAACGGATTGGCAACCATCCGCGCAAGGTTAATCGAGCCGAGCAGGCAAGCACCATAAGGCGGCAAAGGCTGCTCGCCGCACGGGTTCGTCGCCGCGATCGTCTCGCAATAGCTCAGGTTGTTGGCCTCGTTGATGCGGTCGATGAAAATCACGCCTGGCTCGGCGAACTCATAGGTCGCCTTCATGATCGCGTTCCACAGGTCCAGCGCCTGAACGGTCTTATATGTCTTGCCGTCAAACTTCAGATCCCAAGGACCATTCGCCTTTACCGCATCCATAAACGGGTCCGTAATCAGCACGGACATATTGAACATACGCAGACGCGCCGCATCGGACTTCGCCGTGATAAACGCTTCCACATCAGGGTGGTCACAGCGCATGGTCGCCATCATCGCACCACGGCGCGAACCTGCGGACATGATCGTGCGGCACATCGCATCCCAAACATCCATGAACGACAGCGGGCCAGAGGCATCCGCCGACACGCCCAGCACATCCGCACCCTTGGGACGGATGGTCGAGAAGTCATAGCCGATACCGCCACCCTGCTGCATGGTCAGCGCCGCTTCTTTCAGCATATCGAAAATGCCGCCCATGCTGTCAGGGACCGTGCCCATCACAAAACAGTTGAACAGCGTCACACGACGCGCCGTGCCCGCACCCGCCGTAATGCGGCCCGCTGGCAGGTATTTGAAATCTTCCAGCGCTTCAAAGAATGTCTCTTCCCAGCCGTCCTTGTCATCCTCGACCTGTGCCAGATCATGTGCAATGCGACGCCATGTATCCTCAACCATTACATCATGCGGCGTCCCATCCGCCGCCTTAAAGCGGTATTTCATGTCCCAGATTTGTTCGGCGATAGGGGCAGCAAAGCGGGTCATGGCGATTCCTCGGATTTGGTTATTGATGAGCAACTTCATACCTTAACATATCCAAAACGCCATGCCCAAATTTCGAAATTTTAGAGCGACAAACCACCACAGCTTGCATCTGTGATACTTTGGCCTACCCTATGATGTGGCCAGACAGCGCCGTGGGGGTGAGTCTGTGGATAAAATGGTGTGTAAGCCTGTGGGCAAGAAATTTGTGAACATGATGAAGCTTTCGGTCGGCACAGAGAACGTCGATCAACTGATCGCATGGCAGCAACACCGCGCCGAATTGTCGCCGGGTGGGCAGTATTACCACCAGACCCGCATGTGGCCCAAACGGGTGGATGAAATCCTCAACGGCGGCTCGATCTATTGGGTCATTAAGGGCGAGATTTCAGCCCGTCAGCGTATCATCCGCTTTGACGAAAAGATCGGGGAAGACGGCATTCGCCGCTGCGGCATCGTGCTCGATCACGAAGTGATCCCCACCGTCAACACTCTGCGCCGCCCGTTCCAAGGCTGGCGTTACCTCACGGCTGAGGACGCCCCCGCCGATCTGCCAAAGGGTCGCAATCACGAAGAGGTGCTCCCCGAGGAACTCAACCGCGCCCTCGCCGAAATAGGATTGTTGTAGTCAGCGCAGCCGCGCCATCAGCGCCTCAAGGTTGCCGCGCTCATCCGCGTCCATCGCCGCAGACCTCGATTTCCACAGCGTCGCCTGAGAGCGCAGGATCACCCCGTCGCTCAATACTTTCAGGTGGTTCGCGCGCAACGTGTCGCCCGTCGAGGTAATGTCCGCAATCGCCTCCGCCGTCTCGTTTGCCACGGTCCCTTCGGTCGCGCCCTGACTGTCGACCAGCGCATAATCTGCCACACCCGCCCCGCGCAGGAATTCCCGCACCAGACGGTGATACTTCGTCGCAATCCGCAAACGGTGGCCGTAAACGCTCCGGAACGCCGCCGCTGCCGCATCCAGATCATGCAACGTTTCCACATCGCGCCACGCCGCAGGCACCGCCAAAATCAGGTCCGCATGACCAAATCCCATTTCCTCAACTGCAATCACCGACTGCTCCCAGAGGGCCAGCTTCTCATGCACCAGATCAGTGCCCGTCACGCCCAGATGAATACGACCCGCGGCCAACTCGCGCGGAATTTCCCCCGCCGACAGCAGCACAAGCGAGACACCCTCGATCCCGTCAACCACACCCGCATATTCACGGTCCGATCCACTGCGGGCCAGCGTAATGCCGCGCGCCCCGAACCACTCAAACGTCTTTTCCATCAGCCGTCCCTTGGACGGCACACCCAGCTTGATCGTCATACCCGCGCCCCCAGTTCCAGCATCACACAGGGCCGCATCACACCGCCCACCGCTGGAATTTCACGGCCACCACCCAGCCTGCGCGTCAGCGCATCATAGCGCCCGCCACTGGCCAGCAGCGACAAATCAGGCCGCTCCACCGCAGCAAAGCCAAAGACAAAACCGTCGTAATATTCCATCGACGTGCGGCCATAACTTGCGTCGAATGCGAGGCTACCCACATCAACACCCCTCGCGGCCAGCGCCTCTTGCCGCGCAGCAACCCGCGCCACCGCAGGCACAATCGCAGGCAAGTCCACCGACAAATCATGCAACCGCCCCAGCGCATCGGGCATCGGCGCAGATATATCCAGCAAGGCCGCGATCAAATCCACATCCCGCGCCGCAATTGGCGGCACGTCGGCATCCGCCGTCAGCGCCGCAATCCGCACATCAATCTCATGCTGTCGCCGCGCGCCCACCAATGGCGAATCGCTAACCGCAAGCTCAGGCACACCGCGATCCGTCGCAAACCGCTCCAACAATGCGCGAAACCGCCGTGGCCGCCAGATGTGCCGCATCAGTGCATTCTTGCGCAAATCAGACGTATCCAGACCGTTCACCACAGCCATCAACACGCCAATATCCCCCGTCACGGCACGCACAGGCAAATCACCCAAAGCTTCCGCAATCAGGGCAAAGACTTCCGCATCACTCGCCGCAGGATCGTCCCGCTCGAACACCTCGTATCCGACCTGAACAAACTCGTTCGGGCGGTCCGCGTCATGCTCTTGGCGGCGAAACACCTCGCCCGCATAAGTGTACCGCGCTGGATCAGCCCCATGCGCCATATGCATCTGCACCACAGGCACGGTGAAATCAGGCCGCAACATCTGCTCACCACGCAGGGCATCAGACGTCACATAGGCCCGCGCGCGAATGTCCTCGCCATACAAATCCAGCAGCGTATCCGCAGGCTGCAAGATCGGCGGCTCGACCGCCTGCGCGCCCTGCGCCTCAAACCCTGCACGAAGGGTCGCGGCCAGCGCGTTTGTATCGCCCCGCGTCACTGTCACTGATACAGCTCCAGAATTTCGCGCACTTTGCTCACCAGATCGCCACGCGCCACTTCATGCTGGCTCGGACGGTCACGCCATTCTTCCAGCGTCGCATTTTCGGCAATCTTTGCGCCAAGGATCAAATCCTTGATCTGGATGACACCGTTTTCCTTCTCAGTATCGCCCTCGATCACCGCAATCGGGCTGCCGCGCTTGTCGGCATACTTGAGCTGGTTGCCAAAGTTCTTGGGGTTGCCGAGATAGACCTCCGCCCTGATCCCCGCCTGCCGCAACTCCGCCACCATGGCCTGATAATCCGCCATCCGCGCCTTATCCATCACGGTCACAACCACAGGCCCCTGCGCGGAAGTGTCCAACCGCCCCTTGGCCTGCAAAGCTGCGAGCAGTCGGTCTACCCCAATCGACACACCCGTTGCAGGTACTTCTTGTCCCGTGAACCGCTTGACCAGATCGTCATACCGCCCGCCGCCAGCGACCGAGCCAAAGTTGCGCGTGCGCCCCTTCTCGTCCTTGATCTCGAAAGTCAGTTCAGC
Source organism: uncultured Sulfitobacter sp. (assembly GCA_963933905.1). Taxonomy (GTDB): domain Bacteria; phylum Pseudomonadota; class Alphaproteobacteria; order Rhodobacterales; family Rhodobacteraceae; genus Sulfitobacter. The sequence continues at coordinate 7,508 of CAWVWS010000025.1, read as the reverse complement.
CTCATAAACAGGGCCTGTGTAGTAACCCAAACCACGCACAACCGATGGATCAATCTCGATCCGGTCCGCTGCATAACCACCAGCAGCTAACAGGTCCGCGATCGTCTCCAACTCTTCCACACCTTCAAGGCCGATGACACTGTCGCCAACCAACTCACGCAACCGCGCACAAGTCTCGGCACCGCTCTCACGCTTGGCCTGGATAAATCCCATGACCACATCAGCCTGCGCATCAGCCAGCCCAGCCCCGTCCGTGAAGTCGCCACTCTCGTCTTTACGACCTTCACCAAGCAGCGCCCGCACGCCGTCCACACCCAATCGATCCAGCTTATCAATCGCACGCAGCACGATCCCGCGCTCCGCCTCTTTGTCGTCACCGGACAGGCCCGCAACTTCCAGCACACCGTTCAGAACCTTACGGTTGTTCACCCGCACGATGTAGTCACCGCGCTCGATGCCCACTTCTTCCAGACAATCGGCCAACATTGCACAAATCTCGGCATCCGCTGCAACAGACCCTGCCCCAACCGTATCCGCATCACACTGATAAAACTGGCGATACCGCCCCGGTCCGGGCTTCTCGTTGCGCCAAACAGGCCCCATCGCGTAACGGCGATACGGCGTGGGCAACTCATTGCGGTGCTGTGCATAAACACGCGCCAAAGGGGCAGTGAGATCATAGCGCAGCGCCAGCCAGTCGCCGGGTTTGTCGCTATCTGCATCTTCCTGCCACGCAAACACACCCTCGTTGGGGCGGTCCACGTCAGGCAAAAACTTGCCCAGCGCCTCGACCTTCTCGACACCCGCACTCTCCAGCGCGTCAAAGCCGTAGCGATGATAAACCCCTGCAATCTTTGCCAGCATATCGGCGCGCTGTGTCACCTCTGCGCCGAAATAATCGCGAAAGCCTCTGGGCGTTTCTGCCTTGGGGCGCGGGGTCTTTTTGGGCTTGGCCATGATGGTCCTCTGCACGCATGAATTCTTGGCTTTGCTCTAACGGATGCAAGCCAGCGGGGCAAGCAACAGCCCATTGCAACGCAGCTCAAAGGCCCCTAGATCACGATCATGGAAAAATTCGAAGAACAAATGGCCCACATCATGCGCACCGTCGATGACCTTTCGGACATTGTGGCAGCTCAGCAAAACGATATTGACCGCCTCAACCAGCGCGTCGAAATGCTCATGCGCCGTGAAGGGGAACGCGAAGCCTCAGGCTCGGGCGGGATCATCTTGGGCGACGAGCGCCCGCCGCATTACTAAACTCAGTAGGACTTGAGCGCCGAAGCCATCACCGTGCCGTCATAGATCAAAAACTCTTTCCACTTGCTGTTGATCTCGCCGAATTCATAGGCACTGACAAAGGCCAACTCGGAATCGAGCTTCCCGATCTGGTTCCCGCAGGGCTTGTTCTTGCCTGCGCGGCAGACCTTTGATTTCACCTTGTCATAGGCCGTATCGGTCGCGGCATGGGGCAAGTGTTTGCCCGCAGGGCTGAAGCGGATCGTCTCATAGAACGAGGGCGCGCCAAACAGCGCATTGGCCGCCGTGAACTGGCGCGGACAATTATCCCCAAATCCCGTGATATAGAATGTCCGCTTGTTGCGAATCCCCGGATTGCTGTCGTGCAGGGCAAAACCGCGCCGACCCAAACTGGCGACCTTCTTGCCCAGCGATTTACCCTTGGCGTCACAAACCCGCGCAATCTCCCCAAAGGGCAAAGATGTGCCGAACGCCACATCCTGCGTGTCAGGTCCCGTGCGCGGCGCATCTTTCTTAGGCTTTGCAGCACCGCCCCCAAACAGGCCAAACCCGCTGCGTCGCGGCTTCAACTCTTCTCGCGGCGAAAGGGTCTCGGGGGTCAAGGCCGCCAACTCCACAGGCGCCTCCACAGGGACCGTATCAGATGCCGATCCCGTTGTGGTCACTGCAGTCGTCTCGATCACAACACCCTCTGATTGCTTGGCCGCAACATCAGCAGCAATCGCCGCAGCAGGGTCCGCGGCCGCTGCGCGATTGATCAGCCCCCGCAGGAAACCACCTGATTTGGGAGGCTCGACACGGGCTTCTGGCACTGGAACACCCTCAGGCACTTCGCCCTCGGCAGCAGAGGTTCCAAGGAACCCCTCACGCGCAACTTCATCCGCATCAGGCAGGGCCGCTGCGGCAGGATCAGTCGCTACCACATCCACTTCGCTCAAACGGTCAACACCCGCCAAAGGGTCGCTACAGGCAGCAAGGCCAAGGACGAGTCCGACTACTGGTAAAAGGCGCACGCTGCTACTCCCACAAAAAGTTAAGGCACTCTTAACGAAGCCCTCCCACGGCGTCCAGCAACTCACGCAGAGTTGCGACAATCGGCGGACTAACGTAGCCTCAGATTTCCTCAACCTCAAGGACACCACCAAGCGACCTTATCGCGCCCTTGATTTGCGGGGTCACGGGGAATTCCATCCCGAGGTCCACCTCGACTTCGCCGGGCAATGCAGGGTCCATCAGGCACAAATGCACTGGCCCTTTTCCGGGAACAACCTGCGCCTTGCCCGCCCCTTCCAGCACTTGCGACACCGCTGCAATCGCACTCGCCGTCTCGATAAAGATACGCAATCCCATGCCGCCCGCATCGGCCACCGCCATATCAATCGGCACCACACCACGGCCCAGCAGCTTCAGCTGGTCACTCTCCAGCGTCGCTTCAACGCTGACCACCACCTTGGCCCCCGTCTCCAGATGATCGCGACAAGCCTCCAGCGTATCCGAGAACAGCGTGACCTCATAAGCGCCCGTCGTGTCCGACAGCTGCGCAAAGGCAAAGCGGTTCCCGCGCGCAGATTTCCGCTCCTGCCGCCCCGCAACTACGCCCGCCAGCTTCGCCACCAACGGTCCGCCCCGCGCCTTCTCCATCAACTCGTCCAGCGTCAGCACACCCTTACGCTTGAGCGGCCCCATATAATCATCCAGCGGATGCCCCGACAGATAAAAGCCAACTGCCTTGAACTCCTCCGTCAACCGCTCTGCCGCGAGCCAGTCATCGCTTGGCATCATACGCGGCTCAGGCAGGTCATCCCCCGCCTCACCAAACAGCGACACCTGATTGGACGCCTTTTGCTCATGGATCGCCGCAGAATACTGCACCAGCGCATCAAGCGCCCCAAACACACGGCGGCGGTTAGGGTCCAGCACATCAAACGCCCCCGACCGCGCCAACATCTCCAAGGGTCGCTTGCCCACGCGCTTGAGATCAACCCGCCGCGCCAGATCAAACAGCGTGACAAAAGGCTTCTCAACCCCCTCCACAGTCCGCGCCTCGGTGATAAGCTTCATCGCCTCAACGCCCACGTTCTTGAGCGCGCCCAGCGCATAAACCAGCGCCCCGTCCACAACCTTAAACGTCGCGTCCGAACGGTTCACACAAGGCGGCACCCACGGCAGTTCCAACCGCTTGCGCACTTCCTCGAAATACACGGCCAACTTGTCGGTAAGATGAATATCGCAGTTCATCACACCCGCCATAAACTCGACGGGGTGATTGGCCTTGAGCCATGCCGTCTGGTAGCTAACCACTGCATAGGCCGCCGCGTGCGATTTGTTGAAACCGTAGTTCGCAAACTTCTCCAGAAGGTCAAAAACCTCCTTGGCCTTCTTCTTGTCAACGCCGTTGGCCATGGCGCCCTTCTCGAACTTGGGCCGCTCCTTCGCCATCTCCTCGGCGATCTTCTTACCCATCGCACGGCGCAGCAGGTCAGCACCCCCAAGGGAGTAGCCCCCCATGACCTGCGCGATCTGCATAACCTGTTCCTGATAAACAATAATCCCCTGCGTTTCCTCAAGGATATGGTCAATCGACGGATGCACGGATTCGCGCTCTTTCAGCCCGTTCTTCACCTCGCAATAGGTCGGAATGTTCTCCATCGGGCCGGGACGGTAGAGCGCCACAAGCGCCACAATATCCTCGATACAGTTCGGCTTCATGCGTTTGAGCGCATCCATCATGCCGCTACTTTCCACCTGAAACACCGCCACAGTCTTGGCCGCAGCGTACAGCTTATATGACGCCTCATCATCCAGCGGAATGGTCGAGATATCGTCCATCAACCCCTCGGGCGGCACAAACAATTCCGTCCCGTCCGCGCTCAGATGCAAATGACGCCCTGACGCTTTAATCTGGTCCACAGCATTCTGGATCACCGTCAGCGTTTTCAAACCCAGAAAGTCGAATTTGACCAGCCCCGCTTGCTCCACCCATTTCATGTTGAACTGCGTGGCGGGCATGTCAGAGCGCGGGTCCTGATACAGCGGCACCAATTCGTCCAACGGACGGTCCCCGATCACAACACCCGCCGCGTGGGTCGAGGCATTCCTCAACAATCCCTCAACCTGCTGGCAATAGTCGAGCAGCCGCGCAACGATCTCTTCGCTACGCGCTTCCTCACGCAAACGCGGCTCATCCGCCAGCGCCTTCTCGATGGAAACAGGCTTCACCCCCTCAACAGGGATCATCTTGCTCAAACGGTCCACCTGCCCATAAGGCATCTGCAAAACACGCCCGATATCGCGCACGGCAGCCTTGGACAGCAAGCCACCAAAGGTGATGATCTGCCCCACCTTGTCGCGCCCGTATTTCTCCTGAACATAGCGGATCACTTCTTCTCGCCGGTCCATGCAAAAGTCGATGTCGAAATCGGGCATGCTTACCCGCTCAGGGTTCAAGAACCGCTCGAACAACAAGGAATAGCGCAGCGGATCAAGGTCCGTAATCAACAGCGCATAAGCAACCAGTGAGCCCGCACCAGAGCCACGACCAGGCCCCACAGGGATCCCTTGATCCTTCGCCCAATGGATAAAATCAGCAACAATCAGAAAGTAGCCCGGAAACCCCATCCCCTCGATGATGCCCAACTCGAATTCCAGCCGCGCCTCATACTCCGCCACTTCCGCCGCATGGGGAATAATCGCCAACCGCGCTTTCAACCCCGCCTCCGCCTGACGCCGCAATTCAGCAACCTCGTCATCGGCAAACTTCGGCAGGATCGGATCACGGCGATACGCCTGAAACGCACAGCGCTTGGCAATCTCGACAGTATTCTCAACAGCCTCGGGCAAGTCCGCAAACAGCGCCACCATCTCCGCCTGAGATTTTAAATAATGCTGCGGTGTCAGACGCCTACGCCCCTCCTGCTGGTCCACATAAGCACCATCCGCAATACAAATCAGCGCATCATGCGCCTCGTACATCTTACTCTCGGGAAAATAGACATCGTTGGTCGCAACCAGCGGAATGTCCATCGCATAAGCAATCTCGACAAAGCCGCGCTCGCTCAAGCGCTCCACCTCCAGCGCACCATTCTCATTCGGATGCCGCTGCAGCTCTACGTACAAGCGGTCGCCAAACGCCACCTTCAACGCGCCCATCAACGCCTCCGCCGCCACCCGCTGCCCGTTTTGCAACAGCAGACCAACAGGCCCCATCGGCCCGCCCGTCAAACAAATCACATCTTCCGAATGCGCCGCCAACTCCGCCATGGTCACCTGCGGGATCGCCCCGCCTTTATCGAGGTAGAGGCACGAATTGAGCTTCATCAAATGCTCATACCCCCGCTCGCTCTGCGCCAACAAAACCACCGGCGCAGGCGGCCGCACCTTCTCTCCAGGTGCTGCGCTCACATATTCCAGATCAACCTGACAGCCGATGATCGGCTGAACCCCCGCCCCCGACATGCCCACGGAAAACTCCAAGGCCGCAAACATATTGTTCGTATCGGTCAACGCCATCGCAGGCATGCCCGCCTTCACGCACATATCAGGCAGCTTTTTCAACCGCAGCGCCCCCTCCAACAAAGAGTATTCGGAATGCGTGCGCAGGTGAATGAATCGGGGTGCTTGTGTCATCCTCAAACTCTAACTTGGATCGCACAGACCCTCTACCGCGAAATCACACTTGGCCCACCAAACCAATCAACCCCTTGCCAAAACCCAGCCCCCCGCCGTAGCCTGACTCCGCACTGCCTTCTACGCCGCATCGAAGGCAGCATGCTTGCACCCATGGTACCGCGGCGGGGTCACCCCCATGCAGATCACGTTTATGCTCAACGGCACCTCCGTCACTTTGACGGAGCCAAATCCCACAACAACCCTCCTCGACTGGCTGCGTGAAGAGCGACACCTCACCGGCACAAAAGAAGGCTGCAACGAAGGCGATTGCGGCGCCTGCACCGTCATGGTCACCGACGCGAACGGCTCCCTCCCCCTCAATGCCTGCATCCTCTTTCTGCCCCAACTGCACGGCAAACACGTCACCACCGTCGAAGGTCTCAACCCCAAAGGCGCTCCCCTCCACCCCGTCCAGTCTGAGCTAATCACCCACCACGGCAGCCAATGCGGCTTTTGCACCCCCGGCTTTGTCATGAGCATGGCCACCGCCCACCTCAACGGCGACACCGACCACGACACCACCCTCGCCGGAAACCTGTGCCGCTGCACCGGATACGCCCCCATCATCCGCGCGGCCCAAGCGGCCGAAAATCACCCCGTCCCCCCACATCTTCTCTATTTTGCAAAGAAAACTCCGGGGGGTCCGCCCCAAAGGGCGGACGGGGCAGCGCCCCAGTCTTCCGATGATCTCGCCAAACTCTACGCCGCGACCCCCGACGCCACCCTGATCGCAGGGGCCACAGACGTCGGCCTCTGGGTCACCAAACAACTCCGCAACATCCCCACACCGATCTTTCTCAACCAATGCAGCGATTTGCACGGCATCACCCAAACCGATTCCCACTGGCGCATCGGTGCCATGACCACCATCGCGGAGCTTGAGCGCACCCTCGCCTCCCATTTCCCCGATTTAGGCAAAATGCTACGCCGCTACGGCTCAGCCCAAGTGCGCGCGGCAGCCACCTTGGGCGGCAACATCGCCAACGGTTCCCCCATCGGCGATGGCAGCCCCGCAATGATCGCTCTGGGTGCAACCATACACCTACGTATGGAAAATACCCGCCGCGAAACCCCACTAGAAGAATTCTTCATTGCCTATGGCAAACAAGACCGCCAGCGCGGCGAGTTTATCGAGGCCATCAGCTTCCCCAAACAACCTGACACCCTCCACTGCACCAAAATCTCCAAACGCTTTGACCAAGACATCTCCGCCGTCTGCGCCTGCCTGAACCTGCCCGTCGAGGGCGGCATATTCGGCCAAACCCGCCTCGCCTACGGGGGCATGGCAGGCACTCCAGCACGCGCCAAACACGCCGAAACCGCGCTTACAGGTCAACCCGCGACCTTTGAGACCATCCAATCCGCCATGCAGGCCCTCACCCATGACTTCGCCCCGTTCTCCGACATGCGCGCCTCCGCCGACTACCGCATGCAGGTCGCCCAAAACGCCCTGCTCCGCGCCTTCCACCGCATCAACGGTACAGCTACAAACCTGCATGAGGTGACCTCATGAGCACCGCAAAAATGAGCGTCGGAAAACCCCTCCCCCATGACGCCGCACACCTCCACGTCACAGGCAC